>JBMDWS010000414.1:0-4335 GCA_048594695.1 Truepera sp.
ACTGCCTGGGTGCCCTCTTCTGGGGTGGACTCATCCGCCTGGCCAACCTCCTCGGCAGGCACGACCTGAGCGATCGGGCGATGGTCTGGATGCGCCGCTCGTTTACCCGCAGTCGGCGCTGCCCGGCCTTTTACAAGCTCACGGTCTGGGTGCGCCCGTGACGCGTTCGGACGATCTCGCGTCGGCCCTGGCACGGCTCGAGGCGTGGCTCAGGACCATGCGGCAGCCAGGAGGCTACGGAGGACCGGTCAGCCACTGGTGGCAAAACCGCTTTCGCTACACCGGCCCGGGTCTCGACTGGCGCTACGAGGGCATTCTGGGGGGTTATGCACTGCTGCTCGAGAAAATCGGCTCGGCTACGTACCAAACCGCCCTATGCCAGGCCGCGGCCGACCTTATGTGCGGTCAAAAACCAGACGGCACCTACGCGGCCTCCTGCTTCGAGCAGAATCCCGGCACGCTCGGCACCCCCCACGAGGCCGCAGCAACCCTCGGACTACTTCGCGCCCGGCCTTATTTGGACACTAAGACGGTTCTGACTGTTGCCACCCGGAACCTCGACACCCTCATTGCCCGCCTCTGGGACGGGCAGGGGTTCAACGACAAGCCGGGCGTCGCGGGACGCGTCCCGAATAAGCTCGCGACCCTCGCGCAAGCCCTTATGACCCTGAGTGATACCAGCGGCGACGAGCGGTATGGGCACTATGCACGGGCGGCCCTCGAGGACGTGCTGCGCTTTCAGGTTATAGAGGGTCGGCATGCTGGGGCCATTCACCAGTACGCGCCGGACACCCGCACCGGGGACGGGCGCTTTTTTCCGTATTACGCCGCACGCTGCGTGCCGCCGCTGGTCCTGGCGAGTGAGCGCTTCGGAGAGGAGCGTTACCGGGACGCTGCCGAACGGATCGTTCAGTTTCTCGAGCGCACCATGAACCCCGACGGAAGCTGGGTGCAGGTCGTGTACGAGGGTGGGGGCACCGCCTCGTGGCCCCGCTGGCTGGCGGGCGCAGCCGACATCCTCCTCGCCTATCACAGTCTGGGCAGGCCGCTTCCGGAGCCCGCCCTCAAGCGCCTGCTCGCCAGCCAACTTCCGAGCGGCGGCTTCCCGACAGCTGAGGGTTTTGCCCGCCGCGACGGCCTGCGCCACACGGCAACACCTGACTACCGCGACCGCACGCCAGTCGTCGGATGGAACGACAAGGTCTTCAGGCTGCTAGCAACGCTGCTCGAGCCGGGCACGGTGCTGCCCGACGCCGTTGTCGCGGTGGTCCATGAAACGGTTCAGGTGGACGGGAGGCTTGCGACCTTACGCGAGGACGACGCCACGCTGACTCTGACCTCCGCGCAGGGTCCGGTGCTCTATTACTGGACCAAGAGCGAACCCTGGGCGCGCACGGTGAGCGAGGGGGTCGACTGCCGATGATCTATCTGCTCGCCCTCCTCCTGCTCGCGTCCTTACACCTCTGGCGCTTCTCGAGACCCCTCCCAAAAGGAATGCTCCCTGCTGCACCGCCTCCCCCACCTCCCGACGCACCCCTCGTCAGCTTTCTCGTCCCCGTGTGGAACGAAGCTGCAGAGCTGCCGGGATTTGTCGCGAGCTTTCTGGCGCTAAGCTACCCGCGCAAGGAACTCATCCTCTGTGTTGGGGGCGAGGACGGCGGTCTGGAAGTAGCCGAAAGTCTGACACAGCCCTACATCACGGTGCTCGAGCAGCACCCGGGCGAGGGTAAACAAGGAGCGCTGGCCCGCTGCTTTACCCGGAGCCTTGGCCCGGTCCTCTACCTGACCGACATCGATTGCCGTCTCGACACGGCGAGCGTCCTGGCCCTCCTTCGGCCCATCCTGAGCGGGCAGGAGAGCGCCGTGACGGGCACATCGAAACCGCGTTCCGAACAGCTCGGTTTGGGCGCCGTGCTCGTTCACTGGGCCGTCGAGCGCAAAGTCACGGGCCGTACTGCCCGTCCGGTCGACGGCATGCTGGGGCGCAACTGCGCCCTCACCCGGCGGGCTGCCGAGGCGATCGGGGGGTTCAGGAACGCCGCCCCCACCGGGACCGACTACCGTATGGCGCAGCGGCTCAGGGCTCAGGGCTACCGTATCTGGCTCGAGCCCGCGAGCGCTCTCGAGACCACCTTCGCCTGGCCCTTCGGCCGCTACGTACGCAAGCAGTCCCGCTGGCTCCGTAACGTCGTCCTCTACGCCGAGAGGCCCCGGCAGCAGCTCGAGTTCCTGGGCGCGGTGACCGTCTTGGCGACGCCCTTTTTGCTTCTCGCGCTGCTCGCGGCAGCTTGGGCGCTGCGTAGTCCTCTCCTGGCGTTTCTCGCGGGAGGGCTGCTGCTCCACGCGCTCTTGAACCGCCTTCACTACGTGCGGGAGGCCCGCGAAAGTCTGGAGCACAGGCCGGACACAGGGATCGTTCGGGGAAGCGCGCTCAACCTGCTGGCGACCCTTGCGGCGGGCGTGTACGCCACCCTAACCCTGCTGACCCCGACCCTGAGACGGCAATGGTAGGGCTATGAAGCGCGGGGCCACACCCAGTACCTCGAGGCTACCCCCTGACCCTGGTAGCAACCGTGAACAGCCCAGCAGCCAACACGCAGAAAGAAAGGAACCGACCATGCCAGAAAGCTCCTTCGCCGTCTACGACCACGCCTTCGGCCTCGAGCAGGTCCAGCTCGTCAACCTGCCCAAAGTCGCCGATCCACGCGGCAACCTCACCTTTGTCGAGGGGCAGCGCCACGTCCCCTTCGACATCAAGCGGGCCTATTACCTCTACGACGTGCCGGGTGGCGAGGTGCGGGGTGGGCACGCGCACCGTAACCTCGAGCAGTTCATCATCGCCGTGTCCGGCAGCTTCGAGGTCGTGCTCGACGACGGTCTGCACCGCAAGAGCTTCTTTCTGAACCGCTCCTACACCGGGCTCTATATCCCCCGCATGATCTGGCGCGAACTCGTCAATTTTTCGTCCGCCTCGGTCTGCCTCGTGCTGGCCTCGGAATACTACAGCGAAGACGACTACTACCGCGACTACCGCGAGTTTCTTGCGGCGACCAAAGACCTGCTGCTCTAGGGCGCTGCGGCACAGGATTTCGGCCTCTTCAGATCACGCGTCGGGACGCCGGCAGGACGCGCCCCGACGAGAATCTAAGGAGCCTGAAGGCACCGAACTCACCTGTGGGAGACGCACAGTGAACCCAGCGACCGTACCTTTTCTGGATCTACAAGCTGCCTACCTCGAGCTCAAACCCGACCTCGACGCCGCCGTCGCACGCGTTCTGGCGAGCGGCTGGTACCTGCTGGGGGCGGAACTCACGAGTTTCGAGCGGGAATTTGCCGCCTACGTCGGGGCCAAACACTGCGTCGGCCTCGGCAGTGGGCTCGACGCCCTGCAGCTGAGCCTGAAGGCGCGTGGGATCGGCCCCGGCGACGAGGTGATCGTCCCGAGCCACACCTATATCGCTACCTGGCTGGCCGTGAGCTATGTGGGGGCCACACCCGTCCCCGTCGAGCCCGACCCGCGCACCTATACGCTCGATCCGGAGCGGCTGGCGCAGGCCCTCACACCCCGGACACGGGCGATTATTCCGGTGCACCTCTACGGCCAGGCGGCGGATATGGACCCTATCCTGGGATTTGCCGCTGCGCACGGGCTCTACGTCCTGGGGGACGCCGCACAGGCGCACGGGGCGCGTTACAAGGGTCGGCGCATCGGCAGCCTGGGCGACGCGACGGCCTGGAGCTTCTATCCCGGCAAGAACCTCGGGGCGCTCGGCGACGGTGGCGCGGTCACGACCGACGACGACGACCTCGCTGAGACCTTGCGGACGCTGCGCAACTACGGCTCGAGGGTCAAGTACGTCAACGACGTGCAGGGCGTGAACAGTCGGCTCGACGAGCTTCAGGCGGCGGTGCTGCGCGTCAAGCTGCGTCACCTGGACGCCTGGAACGCACGCCGCCAGCGCGTAGCAGCACGCTATTTGAAGGCGCTCGAGGGCTCGGAGCTGGTGCTACCCTTCGTACCGAGCTGGACCGAACCCGTCTGGCACCTGTTCGTGGTGCGCAGCCCAGAGCGCGAAGTCTGGCAACGGAACCTGCGCGAACGGGGCGTCGATACGCTCATCCATTACCCCATCCCGCCGCACCTGCAAGGGGCCTACAGTGGCCTGGGCCGTCCCAGAGGCAGCTTTCCCCTCGCCGAGCGGCTTCACGAACAGGTCTTCAGCCTTCCGCTCGGGCCACACCTCACGGATGAACAGGTCGAGATGGTCGTCTCGAGCCTGAGGGTTTGCGTCGCGTGAAGGCGATCTTGCGGGCCACCGCGATCCTGAGCAGCAG
>JBMDWS010000415.1:0-3741 GCA_048594695.1 Truepera sp.
TCGCTTGACCATATACCTCAGCTCAGCCAGCCCGCAAAGGTCTGAACAAGCAGGTAGGCGTTTAGCAGCACGATGACGGCGGTGATGACCCAGGCCACCGCGACAAGCCAGGGTGGATTGACAAATCTCCCCATCTTGGCACGGTTGCTGGTAAACATCACCGGCGGCACCACGGCAAAAGAGAGCTGCATCGACAGAATCACCTGACTCAGAATCAACAGCTCGTTGACGCCTTTGTCTCCGTAGAGCCCTCGTCCGTCAGGAGCGCCTGAAGAAAGACCTGCATGCGCCCGTTTAAAGAAACAGTCTAAAGAATTAGAAGTCCCACTCCCCGCCCCGCATCACAGGCTCTTCCTTACCGTTAGTATCCACACCCATGATCTCCATCTCCGCCGACCCGATCATAAAATCCACGTGTGTCAGCGAATCGTTGAGGCCCACTGCTTCGGCTTCCTCCGTACTCATACGGCTGCCGCCCTCGACATTGACGCTGTAGGCCTTGCCGAGTGCCAGGTGCGAGGCCGCGTTCTCGTCGAACAGGGTGTTGTAAAAGAGTAAGCCGCTCTGCGAGATGGGCGAGCTGTGCGGCACCAGGGCGGCCTCTCCAAGGCGGGTCGCACCTTCATCGGTTTCCAGCAGCCGCCGAAGTGCGTCCTCCCCGCGTGCCGCCTTGACCTCGACGACCCGGCCCTCGCGAAAGGTCAGGGTGAAGTCCTCGATAAGCTGCCCGCTGTAGGAGAGGGGTTTACTGCTGCTGACCGTACCCTCGACCCGGCCCCGGTGCGGGGCAGTAAAGACCTCTTCGGTCGGCAGGTTCGGGACGAAATAGGTTCCGGAGGTGTTGTTCTTGCCGCCCCCGAGCCATATATGCCCTTCAGGCAAGCCGAGGTGCAGGTCGGTACCGGGTGCGCGGTAATGCAGCGCATCGTAGCGCCGTTCATTGAGAAAGTTGCAGCGCGCCTCGAGTTCTTTCAGGTGCGTCTCCCAGGCTGAGAGCGCGTCCTCACGATCGGCCCGCACCGCACTGAAAATGGCGTCCCAGAGAAGCGCTACGCGTTCCTCCTCAGGTGCATTCGGGAAGACCTTGTTGGCCCAGGCGGGCGTGGCAGTCGCCACCACGCACCAGCTCGCTTCGTCGTTCATGAACTTGCGCATGAGGGGCTGCGCAGCCTGAGCCGCCGTCTTCTGCGCCGTGGCGATAGCCTCACTGTCCTGACCGCTCAGCAGGTCGGGGTCGTTCCCGGTGACCGAGAGGCGGGCACCGTCTCTCTCCAGCATCTCGAGCATCCCCCGGACCTGCCATTCGGGATAGACGCCAAACGAGTCGCGCGGCGCGTAGCGGTAGCGGGCGAGCGTCAGGGCGTCGTCATTATAAAAAGGATGAATGTAGCGGACACCTTGCTCGTAGGCGCTCCGGGCAACTTCTGCGAGCAGCGGCGAGGCTTCGATGGGCGCGAGGGCCATGACCTGCTGCCCCGGCTGGAGATTGAGACCCACACGAACGATAAGGTCGGCGTAGGTCGCCAGCTTCTGATTGAACGTCATGGGGCCAAGCATAAGCCCCTCGAACGCTCTAGGATGTCGTGCCTGGCGACACGTCCGTCAGGATCGAGGCCTCGAGCGGCAGGGCGCAGCGCACAACTGTCCCCGGGCCGACGCCACTGGAAACGATACTTAGCGCCCCCCCCAGAAGCTGCGCCCGGTAGCGCATGATGCGCATGCCCAGCCCCTGAGGCTGGTCGGGATCCAGCACGCCGACGCCGACACCGTCGTCGGAGATAGTCAGACTGCGTCCGCGCGCATCTTTTTGCCAGAGCACATGGAGCCGCGACGCCTGACCGTGCTTGAAGGCGTTGTTAAAGGCCTCCTGCGCGATGTGGTAGAGGTGGAGCGCCTCTTCGGCGGTCGTACCCGGCTTGCCGACCTCCTCGACCACGCAAGGTATACCGAAAACCTCTTCCGAGACCCGGCAGAGCTGCTCGAGCGCGCCGACAAGCCCCTGTGCCCGCAGCTCTGCCGGATAGAGGCCGCGCGCGAGCCCGCGCGTCTGCACGATGGCTTCCTTGACCAGCGACACGAGGTGCTCGGCTTCCGGCAGCGCGCCCGCGACATCGCCCGAGCGCACCTTGTCGCGCAGCGAGGTAGCGACAAAGGCTGTGCCCGTCAGGTGCTGCCCCAGAACGTCGTGCAGATCCTGGGCCACGCGCTGCTGCTCGAGCGCAGACGCCTCGAGCACCAAGCGCTCGAGCTCACGCCTTTCGGTCACGTCGCGCTGTGTAGCCACCCAGTGGGTCACTGCACCCTCGGCACCGATCGGCGCGATATGCCACTCGTTGATAAAGGGCTCGCCCCCCTTACGATAGTTGACGGTCTCGCCCCGGAAGATCTCACCGGCCTCGAGCGTCTTTCGCAAGAGTGCGAGGAGGCGTGGGTCGGTGCGTGGCCCCTGCAGGAGGCGTGGGTCGCGCCCGACAACTTCTTCGCGGCTATAGCCGGTCATGCGCTCAAAGGCGGCGTTGACGTAGATGATGCGTGGCCCGGGGCGCTCGAGGAGTGCGTCGGTAATGATGATAGATTCGTCTGCCTGCTCGACAGCCACCCCGAGCAGGTCTCGCTCCCGCGCCGCCTCGACAAACGAGCCGATATCGTTTTGCACGCCGATGAAGTAGGACAGCTCGCCGTCCCGGTAGACCGGCGTGATGTAGAGTTCATTCCAGAACATACTGCCGTCCTTGCGATAGTTCCGCAAGACGACCCGGCTATCACGTCCGCTCGCAATCGCCTCACGCAAATCGTCGAGTTCGGGCTGATTGGGGTCGCTGCCCTGCAAAAAGCGGCAGTTTCGCCCGAGCGCCTCTTCGCGGCTGTAGCCTGTAAGCGTTTCGAAGCCCTTGTTGGCATAAACGATTGGGTTATCGGGCTGCCTGGGGTCGGTGATGATAAAGGTGATATTGGCCGCGTCGAGCACCTCGGTAAGCCAGGTCGTATCGCTACGCTGACTCCTTAGTGCGCCGTTTTCAAAGCGCAGCTGCTCGAGTTCTTGCCGCAGCGCCTCGAGCTCAGTAGACACAACACTCCACAAAGTTGGCTGTCACGGCTTTATGCTAACAAACTTTGCCTCTGGGCCGCAGCAGCGAGCGCTGTAGGGTCAAGCCCCTGCGCCGGCGCGTAAGAACGTGAGAAAATCGCCCATCCCGAAGACGCTACTACGCTATAAAGAGCTGAGTGCTCACACCCCTCCCACCCTTATGGCCCGACGCGACGGGGCCTTGTTCATTGACGCGCTAAGCTGAAAGCCTAAATTAGACCGAGGAGCATGTAGACCATGGACGTACAGTTTCTAGGACAATCGGGCTTTGCGCTCAAAGTCGCTGATCACGACGTCCTGATCGATCCTTTTCTAAGCGGCAGCCCCGTGGCCGTCAACGAGCCGGAGGACATCACGCCGTCTTTCATCATTCTGACGCACGGTCACGGCGACCACTTCGGCGACACCGAAACGATTGCCCAAAAGGCCGGAGCTACGGTCATCTCGAGCTTCGAAATCGCGAACTACGTGGGTAACAAGGGTATCGAGAGCCACGGTATGAACCCCGGAGGCGGACACGACTTTCCCTTCGGGCGGGTCGTTTTCACCCCGGCCTGGCATTCGAATTCGCTCCCCGACGGCTCTTACGGCGGGATGCCCATGGGGGTCGTGCTCGAGGTCGAAGGCAAGCGCGTCTACCACGCGGGCGACAC
>JBMDWS010000416.1:0-18898 GCA_048594695.1 Truepera sp.
CCTGAGAATGGTCTCGCGACAGTTGGTTAAAGCCTTAATACGAGACAGTAGAATCTATCATTTTTTCATGAAGGAAATGTTAATTTTTTCATATTTTGCCCATGAAGAGCTATGCGCTGATTACGCGAGAAAAATACAAACGCTGTCCTGAAGAGCATATCTCATCTTCCCTCAAATGAGAGGTTTTGACAAATCCCGGTCTAAGTGCGATGCGGAGCGGCATTCGCAGATTAGCCTTTAATGTTTTTTCATGTTTTTCATGTTTGTTTTAGCCCTACCTCAAACCCGAAAGTGAGATGGCGTTCAGGGTATGACACCCCGAACGCTGTTCCAAGAAATATAAGCGGGCTCGCCCACTGCGCCGAAGTCGGCATCTTGGTAGGGCTAACGCAGCGGCTCGAAGAGCGGGATGCGGTCCATCTGCGGGACCGTCACCAGGCCCTTATCGGTAATGCGGATTTCAGGAATGACCGAGAGCGGAATCAGGTTGAAACCCATGTAGGGCAAGGTGCAGCCTAGGTCGCTCCAGGCCTGCTTGAGTTCCGAAGTCGCAGCGGCCACCTCGGGTGCGCGGCCCTCGGCCAGCAGCCCGGCAATCGGCAGCGGCACGAGCGACAGGACGTGCCCGTCCCGTACGACCACCACGCCACCCCGGCTCTCGCGCAGCGTCTCTACGGCTAAGCGCATGTCCGCTTCGTCCCGGCCCGCCACGATGATGTTGTGAGCGTCGTGCCCCACGCTACTTGCTACCGCCCCGGCAGTGAGTCCGAAATCCTGCAGGAGGCCGTGTGCGACCACGCCGGATTTACCGTGCCGCTCGAGCACGCTCACGAAACAAAGGTTTTCGGCTTCGAAGTGCGCTGCCCAGCTCTCGCGCACAGGTAAGCTGACGACTTCGTGAAAGAGCGTGATTCCGGGCAGCGCCGTGCGAATGACGTTGGCCTCGCATGGCTCGGTCGGGAGCGCGGGCGTGAGCGTGTAGTTGCCCGGCAGCTTGACTGTTTCGAACGCCGCCGCCGGGTAGCGGTAGGGCTTGGAGAGGGCTTCGTCGAGCGCTGCCGTGATGCGTCGCCCCTCGACCACGAGTTCACCGCCGTACCAGGTGTTCTGCGGCTCGAGAACGTCGTTCAGCAGCACGATGTCGGCCCGCCGCCCGTGCCCGAGCGCCCCGAATTCGCCGTCCATCCCGTAACGGGTCGCCGCGTGCAGCGAGCCCATACTCCAGGCGAGTTCGGGCTTGAGCCCAGCCCGCACGGCCTCACGGGCGACCCAGTCGAGCCCGAAGAGAAAGAGATCATCCGCGTCGCGATCGTCGGTGCAGAGACAGACACGCTTAGCCGACGCACCCCCCTCGGTCACGGCTCTGATGGCCTCAGGCAGGCTGTGCCAGGGCGTCTTGGGGTTGCCGCCCCGCAGGAAGATCCAGACGCCTGCCTCGAGCAGATCCTCGGCGATCCCCCGGTCGATGGCCTCGTGCGTATCAGTTACGCCGCTCGCCGCATACGCCGCGACGAACTCTCGACCGTAAACGTGCCCCGAGATGGGCTTACCCCGCTCCAAAGCCGCCTGAATGATGGCGTGGGCACGTGGGTCACCGCAAGCTACCTGCACGAAGTCCATCTTTTCACCCAAGGCCGCCGCTTCGGGCCAAGCGTCGAAGAGCGCGGCGATCTTGTCGGCCGTAAGGTCGCCTCCGGCTGTTTCAAAAGCAGGCGTCGTGGCGGGGATGGTGCTTGGGACGGTCAGAAAGATATTGAGGGCAGCTTGCCGGGCGTCCTCCAACATCCACTCGATCCCCTCCTTGTCGCAGACGTTGCCGATCTCGTGCGAGTCGCAGAAGATGGTAGTCGTACCGTTCAGGAGCGCCGCTTCGGCGTAGGCACAGGCCGTCATCATGCTCGACTCGATGTGGATATGCGGGTCCACCAGTCCCGGCGCGAGGATGCCGCCCTGCACATCGTACGTCGGTGCACCCTGCGCGGTTCCAGCCTCTTTGACCGCAGCAATGCGCCCCCCGTAGAGCCAGATTTCGCGGTTGTCCAGAATGCGCTCGGTGTAGGCCGAAAGCACACGCGCACCTGTCAGGACCATCTCAGGTGCCTGACGCCCGGAGGCAACGGCGGCAAGGTCACGGGTGAGCTGTGCGAGGGGTCGGACAGAAAAACGGTTCACTGTCTACTCCAGAGGGTCAGGAAGTCCACAACGAGCGCGGCACTGTTGCTCGAGGCCAGCGCGAAAAAGGTGTTGACCTCGTTTTCACCCGGTCCACCTCCGGCCAGATCCGAGAGCGAACGAAACGCCAGGTAGGGCACCTCGTGGACGTAGGCGACGTGCGCCACTGCCGCCGTTTCCATATCGAGCGCCTGCGCCTGAAAGGTGTCCCAGACCCAGCCGCGGTAGAGGGCGTTATCGACAAAGGTCGGACCGCTGACGCCGCTGCCTCCGACGACGACCTTCGGCTCGTGCTCGAGGCAGATGTCCTCAGGGGTGCAGCGCGTCAACGCGACTTCACGTGCCGCCTGACGGGCGATAGTGAGCATCTTGCCGTCGACCGGGAACCAAAAGCGCGGCTCGACTGCGTCGGGTTCGCTCCGGGCGCTCGTTACCTCGACGTTTTGCGGCACCATCATGCCGTAATGACCAAAGGGCGCGTCGTGCCAGCCGTAGTCCCAACCCGAGATTTCAGCGCGGGCAAAAAACTGTTCCTGGTACTGCCCCCAGCGGGCCGGTACGGTCACATCCCCGACGTTTAGGTTGGGATTCACCCCGCCCGCGATGCCGCTAAAGACGATGCCCGTGACGTTAAAGAGATCAAGCGCCTGCTGCGTGGTCATGGTGGCATTGACCACCGAGATGCCGGACAAGAACAAGACCACGTCGTTACCGGCAAGCGTCCCGAGGGTATAGGTGCGCCCGTGGAGCACATGCGTCTCCTCGACCTCGGTCTGTCCCAAAAGCGCTGCGAGTTCGGGAGCGAAGGCGGATACGATAGCGAGCCGGGGTGTATCGTCCAGGACCTGCGCCTGTACCGGAGGGTAGGTCAGCAGGACGAAAAAGGACGCCAAGATGCAACCCAACCAACGCTTATTCATATAAGCCTCCCGGTGTGCCGCCGACAACGTGCAGCACGTCACAGAAGTATAGGTTGCGCTGCACGCTCGAGTAAAGAATAGGCGCGGCGGGAAGCTTTTCCAGGCGCACCGCTCGTTACTTTCAGGTCGCCAGAAGCAAGTCATGAATCCACTGAAATCGTGGGAGGCTCGAGGCCAACTGGCAACACATCAAGACGGCATACCGTCGTGATGCCCTACAGACTCAGTCCATGTGTGGCCTTACGTCGTACGTACCCACTGCGCGCCCAGCCAGCGGTTAAAACGGGGGCAAGCCGTCGGTGTCCCGACACGGCCCCCCTGAGGGTAGACCGTCAGTTCCCCGAGCATCACGCCTGCGGCGCTGTCGTAAAGATCGACCCTCACGAAATCACAGTCCTCCGCGAGGCGTTCGGCAGCCGCGATCATCTCGGGGAGCGTTTCCGGCCTTTCGGGCAGCGCGTTGGGCAGCGCTTCGTGAAAGCGGCTCAGCGGAATGACGTCCCAATCGGGTGTCAAGAAGATGTTCAGCCTGTCGCGACGGTAGCGGGGTGACCCCAGGCTTATCGCCCTTACCTTGCCGGCAAAGGTGTAGAAGCGGTAGTCGAAGAGTTCGTTACCCACACGCGGCCCGAGGGTCTTTTCGACGATGATGCGCGGCTCGATCTGTGTGTACGCCCACTCTGCTCTGGTGCGGGTTTGTGCCAGCCAGGAGTGACAGAGCGCGACGCAAGCCTCGTGGGTCAACTCGGGGGACCTGTCGGCTCCACTCCTGTAGTGGTAGAGCCTCGAGGCCGAGCAGCGGATATTCCAGTTCTGCCCGTGCGTGGCCTTGATGAAATAGTCGGGCGGCAAGGTGTCGAAAGGCAGAGTCATGGGATCGTGTGTGACCCAGAGGATCTCCGCGCTTCCGACGCCCCGCGCCGCCGCGTAGCTTTTGACAGCCCACTTGTCCTGAAAGGTAACGAGGAGAGTGTTACGGTCACGGCGTTTGCGCTCGCGGACCTTCCAGGCGAAGTGGCGTTCGATGATCTCAGCAAGACGGTTCAAGGTGTCGATCACTCCTCAGCTGCACTGAAGCTGAGGCTAACGCGTGCGTCTTGCGACGCGGTTGCGCCCGACTTTACGCCGCACCGAGCAGAAGTGTCTCGAGCTGAAACTGGTGCCGAATCGGGTGCAGGACGGCGTGCTCGAGCATGATATCGATACAGTGATGGTGCGTCCCACCGTTAGAGGGATACTCGGGGAAAACCAGCTGTTCGTCGGTAACAGAAGCGAGCGGCAGACGCCAGCGCGCCAGGAGATGCTCGAGATACCCTTCGGCCTCCCCCTCGATGAGGGCCTCGGAGGGTACAGGGCGAATGTCAGGGTCGGGGAGATGAAGGTTTCGGCAGATCCACGTCAGGTAACCTCTTGGCGCTCCCAGGATGTGCTGCAGAAGCGTCTCGAGTGAGTGGTAGTTCGGATTGTCGGTGGCGGGCAGCGCGACCCCGGCAGCCTTGGCTCGCCGCCATGCTTGCAGACAGGCCCGCAGGTGCACTTCGTGCAGCAAAACCAGCGCCCGTGCGCCTCTGGAAGTGTAGGTCTCGAGTTCGTCGGTCATCTTGCATCTCCCCTCAGGGCCAAGACCAAGCCTGCCCTGCATGACGGTTTTCTCCAACCACTGCACCTATGCTAAAGCTATGTACACCGACCTTCGTTCTTTTCTTGGCGCGCTCGAGGCCCGTGGCGACCTGCTGCGGATACGCGAGCCCGTCTCAGCCGAACTCGAGATCACCGAAATCGCCGACCGCATGGTCAAATCGGGTGGGCCCGCGCTCCTATTCGAAAACGTCGTCGGCAAGGATTTCCCACTCGCCATCGGCCTCTACGGCACCCGCGAACGGATGGCTCTGGCACTGGGTGCTCCTAGCCTCGACGCCATCGGCGACAGGATTCGCGACCTGACCGAGGTCAAGCTCGGGGGCGGGCTGCTGGGTCTCGCCTCGAACCTGCCCAAACTCAAAGAACTCGCCTCGCTGCCGCCCAAACGGGTACGCAGTGGCCCGGTGCAGGAAGTCGTCTGGCGCGGCGACGAGGTGGACCTGACGCGCCTGCCGATCCTGACCTGCTGGCCCAAAGACGGCGGCCCCTTTATCACGCTGCCGCTCGTCATCTCCAAAGACCCGGAAACGGGCGACAAGAATATCGGCATGTACCGCATGCAGGTGTTCGACAAAAACACCACCGGGATGCACTGGCAGAGGCACAAGACCGGGGCACGACATCTGGAAAAGGCCAAGCGGTTGGGGCGGAGGCTCGAGGTCGCTGTGGCACTGGGCGGTGACCCGGCCCTGACCTACGCCGCGACGGCGCCCATCCCCCCTATTCCGGGAATCAACGAGTACTCTCTGACCGGATTCCTGCGCGGACGCTCCTTGGAACTGACCCGAGGCGTGACAGTCGACCTCGAGGTGCCCGCGCAGGCCGAGTTCGTGCTCGAGGGCTATATCGACCCAAACGAGGACTGGCGCGTCGAGGGGCCTTTTGGCGATCACACCGGCTTTTATACGCTCGAGGACGACTACCCCGCGTTTCACGTCACTGCCATCACCATGCGCCGCGAGCCGATCTACCCGGCCACCATCGTGGGCCGCCCACCCATGGAGGACGCCTACCTCATCGAGGCGTCCGAACGCATCTTTCTGGTCCCGGCGCAGCTCATCCTGCCCGAAATCCGCGACTATCACATGCCCCCGGCGGGCATCGCGCACAACCTCGTCAATGTGGTGATCGACAAAGCGTATCCGGGGCAAGCGTACAAGGTCGCCAACGGCCTTTTGGGACTGGGTCAGATGATGTTTGCCAAAGTCCTGCTCGTGACGGACGAGCAGGTCAAACCGCAAGAGCATCTGGCGTTCTGGCAAACTGTCCTCAAAAACGCCTTGCCGGGGCGCGACTCGCAGTTCGCCAAGGGGCCGACCGACGTGCTCGACCACTCGAGCCGCGCCTGGAGCTACGGCACCAAGCTGATCATCGACGGCACCGTCAAGCACGACGAAGAGGGCGAAGCCGCGACCTGGACCGCGAATCTGGAACGTCCACAAGACGCCTTGCCGGAGCATCCGGATGTTCTGGCGCAGCACCAGATCGCGGGCGGTTTCTGGTTCCTGACGACTCAGAAAGCGCGGGCCGGTCAGGGCCGGGAGATCGCAGCTTGGGCCGCAACCCAACCCGAATCGGAGGGCGTTCGGCTCATCGCCGTGCTGGACGGCGAGACCGACCCCTCCGACTTCGAGGACTGCATCTGGACGCTGCTGAACAACATCGACCCCGAGCGCGACGTGCAGGTTCTGGACTCCGTTCACGGCCCGGTCTTCGCGGCAGACGGCACGCCCAAGCTTGCCGAGGAGGGCTTCAGCCGCGACTGGCCTGAAAAGATCACGATGGCAGCAGACGTCAAGGCGCGCGTCGATGATCGCTGGAAAGAACTCGTCGGACGAGCAAGTTAAGGCTCCCTTCCTTGGAGGTTAGACTGGCCCGAACATGATCTACCTCGTCGAGGATGAACCGGCGATTCGTGAGGCTGTTGCCGCCCACCTGCTGCGGCACGGTTTCGAGTTGCAGCATTTTGGGCGGGCCAGCGACGCTGAGATAGCCCTGCTCGAGCGCCCTGCTGACCTCATGCTGCTCGACATCCACTTAAAAGACGGCGACGAGGCGGGCCTCAGGCTTCTCGAGCGCGTCCGCGCCGCCGGCATGAGCCTGCCGGTTCTCCTACTGACCTCCCGCGACGCTGTTTCGGACCGCATCCACGGCCTCAATGCCGGAGCCGACGACTACCTGCCCAAACCGTTCGACTTGGGTGAACTCGTCGCACGGATTCACGCCCTCTTGCGCCGGGAGTCTCGCGTCAAGACCAACCGCCTCGAGCGCGGCCCGCTGCGCCTCGACTTTGCCGAGCGCAGCGTGGTCTGGCATGAACGCCCGGTGACCCTGACACCTCGCGAATACGCGCTGCTCGAGCTCTTTGCCCGGTCTCCCGAGCGCATTTTCAGCCGCGAGGAGCTTATCGATCAGGTCTGGGGTGAGGGCGCAAGCAACAGCAACGTGGTGCGGGTCTATATTCACTACCTGCGGAGCAAGCTGGACCCGCAAATCATCGAAAAAGTCAGCGGTGGCTACCGCTTGGGGATCTAGAGGTGGCGCTCCGTTGGCGCGTCAGCCTATTCGTCGTAGGAGCACTCTGCGCCGCGCTCCTCCTGCAGTTGGCCCTTGGCTACGTCCTCTTTAACCGCGCGCTCAGCCGCGACCTCCGGGCCGACATAGAACGCTTTTCCCTGTCTATCGCCGAGGATCTCTATCAATCCTCACCGGGCACCTACATCCTGACCGCAGAAGGCCGCCTGGTCCTGCAGCAGTTCGAGGGCTACGCTCAGGGCCGGGCACAAGTTCTGGACGCCAACCGTCGCCCCTTGACGACTCTCGCCGGGCCGTTTCCCGAAACCCGCGACGGCTGGCTCGTGCATGGCCGCACGCTCTCTAGCGGCGACCGCCTCGAGGTCGCGCTCAGCCGGACCCGCCACAGCGCCGAGCTGCACGATTACCTAGAAATCAGTCTCTTCGGTCTGCCGATCCTGGTCCTGCTCCTCGGAAGCACCGGCTTTTGGCTGTCGCAGCGCCTGCTCGAGCCGTTGCGGCAACTGCAAGAGTCCGTCACGCGGGTCTCGAACTCGGGTGACCTCAGGACGCGCGTACCCATCGGCAGCGCCAACGACGAACTCTCCAACCTCGCGCGCGCCTACAACAGCATGCTGGCGCGGCTCGAAGGGTTTTTCGAACGCGAGCGCACGTTCACCCGCTACGCCTCGCATGAACTGCGTAATCCGGTCGCGTCCCTGCGGGTTCAGGTCGGCGCGGCTATCGCCGGGGACTTACCCGCCGAAACGGTGTTGCCCAGGCTCCGGCTCGAGCTGCAGCGCCTGAGCGGCATTCTGGACGGCCTCTTGGTACTGGCCCGCGACGAACCCCCGTCCGCTTCAAAGCTCGACCTCGTTGCCGTCATCCTCGGCAGCGTCGACAGAGCGCGGGAACAGGCCGAGGCCACGCCCCTCTTCGTCGATTATAGGGGCCCAGCCTCTTGCCCGTTTAGCGGCGACGAGGCGCTCCTCAGCAGGCTTTTCGATAATCTGCTCGAGAACGCCGTCAAGTACGCACCCAAAGGGGAAGTGCTCGTCACACTCCTCGACCACGAGGGCGCATTGACTATCGTGGTACTCGACGACGGCGAGGGGGTCGCAGCCGAAAGCCTGAAAAGACTCGGCACACCTTTCTACCGTAGTACTCAAAAAAGTGCTCAAACTGAGGTCGAGGGTACCGGACTCGGACTGAGCGTGGTGCAGCACATCGTCAAGACCTATCACGGCACTGTGACGTTTCAGAACCGGGAGCCTAGGGGCCTAGAGGTCACCATCACCCTACCCAAACGCACCTCTTACAGCTGAACACACGGTTCAAACGTTTTTCAAACACCGCTCTAGCATCCTAGGGCAAGCTGCACAGGGCGAACCCGGCGTCGCAAGGGCTGCTGCGACAAGGGCAACCCACACCCATGGAGGCTCACCTATGGATCATTTAACCCAGTATGTTCGTCGCCATTTCACAACCCTTGTCCTGCTATCCGTCCTGGCAGGGTTCGCTCTCATTCTCGTCGAACTCCTCGTAACGCAGCACTACGACGGCATTCAACTCGTCGCTCCGATAAGTTGCGGCGTCGGCATCCTGCTGAGCGCCACCGCGCTCTGGTTTGCGCCCGGACGCTCAGCGATCGCCGTGCTGCTGCTACTTCTGGCCCTGACCGGTCTCTTCGGCGCTTTCGAGCACCAGGAAGAGGGTGGCGAAGAGGAAGCGCGCGCCTCTACGACAGTCGTGATGCAGGTCAGCGACGAAGGGAGTGAAAGCCCCACGACGGTGAGCGAGTCCGAAGCGGGCGAAAACGAAGTGGGCGAGGCAGAAAGCATAGAACGCGGCGAACGCGGCGAGGGAGAAGGTGAAGAGGAAGAAGGCAACCCGCCTCCCCTCGCGCCTCTCAGTCTGAGCGGTCTGGCGTTCCTCGGCGCGCTCTCGGTCATAGCCCAAGGTGCAGTCCGGCAAGAGGCCACGCGGTAGCTTCCAAAACTTCTCTGGTGACAGTCGCCCTGTTCCCCAACATTCGGGAACAGGGCGAAGCTGCGTATACCCTTGCCCATGCTGGTTCTACCGGGCAACGGGGCAGTCCTGCGTTGCACGCCTACTTACCCCATCCGTCTTTCAACACTGCGTCATCGACCAGCTTGTGAGCTTTAAGAGATGAACGCGTCAACCCCCGGGAGCGTGTTTTTCCCGGAGCCCGTTCACACCGGGCCGATGCTGAGCCAATATTCTGACGTTCACGTTTGCTGTGTGGGCCCTCGAAGTAACACTGGAGACCCGTATCCAGGCTCGAGCCCAGCCCTACGTTTGACGAAACATCTCAGGCAAGGCGAGAGGCGTAGGATCTCGAGCGAATCAGGACCGACCCGGACCGCATCTGTTTTGCGTGGCACGGCCCCACCACCTACTCCAATCCAGTCTACTTCCGCATAGCAGGCCCGACTGTACATATCGAGTTTGCACATCAGCAGACGGCCTAACGCGGGCGTACAAGCGGGTGGCAGCAATCACCACATGCCGTCTACTGCGATCCAACGAATACCTACCAGCCTGGATCAGGGGCGAGCGGAACACGAACTCAAAATGAGGAGAGCTACAGCCATGTGCCCGCCCTAGCATTGCGCCAAAGGTCAGGGCAAGTAGAGTGGGACATGAGCGATACAAACGAACTTCGCATAAGCCAGCGTGAGCACCCGGAACTCTTCGAGCGCGTCGAGGAAGCACTCTTTAGTGGCGAGAGTTCCGTGGAGCTGGAGCGTGAAACCTACGAAATCGTGTCGTCTGAAATCGACCTGGGGGGCGACACCGCTTTTTTGCTCGTCAAGCTCTAGGCGTGCCCCTACGCCCTGGCCTGAATAAAAAGCCACTCGAGGACCCCCTCTGCGACTTCGGCGGGTGTCTTGCCTGTGGCGTCGAGTTGCTGCGCAACCTGCCGACGCAACGCCGCGGCGTCGGCAAGCGCGGCTTGTACGTCCGCGTCCTCCCAACCTCTGGCCCGAAGCCGCTCCTGCCGCGTTGCATCGTCACAATCGAGCAAGAGCCAGCTTATGCCCGCACACCAATCGGGTAGCGCGGCGGCAGGAAAGTCGCTCGGGTCGGTCGGGGTGAATAGAACGGGCAGCAGACGGTTGGCGAGAGTCGAGCGCAGAACGCTGAGCCAGAGAGCGTTGTAAAAGGGCCACGTCTCCGGCGCCGTCCGGACATCTCGCTCCAGCAAGGTCGAAACGTCACCTGCCAGCCAGTCGATATCGAAAAAAACGAAGGGGGAAGGGCGGGTCAGGAGAACCTCGAGAACAGTGGATTTTCCTGACGCGGGCGCACCTGCCACGAAAAATAGTCTTTGGAACATCATGACAAAACACTGCTCGAGAATCCGGCGAGGAGCGCTTCCAATCCCCGCTCGAAACCGCTCCGGGGACCCGTCGGGCCAAAGCGCCCCCCACGCTCGAGCACGACAAAACCGTGCAGGTACGACCAGAATGCGACCGTTGCCGCCGTGTCGTCCGGGTTTCCCGTCACCGCCCCAACGATACGCAGGACCTCGTCCCATAGCCCTTTGCCCGCTCCCGGCTTGGCGGAGTAGACTACGCCGTCCCGAAAGAGGAGCGTGTAGAGCTGCGGCTCGCGCCGGGCATACTCGAGGTAGCTGTGCCCTGCGGCCCGAAACGCAGCCTCGCGGCCCTTTCCGGCAACCGCGCGCCCGATCGCGGCGTGTAATTCCGTTGTGACGTGGGTCTCGAGCGCGCCAAGAAGCGCTTCCCGCTCCGGAAAGTAGCGGTAGAGGCTACTCGGACGTACGCCCAAACGCTGCGCCAGCGGGCGCATCCCGAGCGCTCCCAAACCCTCCCTTCGCAGGAGGTCGAGGGCAGCCCCCAGAATGGTATCGGCGGTCAGTTTGGCGGGATAAGGCATACGAACACTGTACGTCTTGACAAGCGCTGGCGCAAAACGTACAGTGTTCGACAAGAACGTGAACACCGTTCACCTTGGAGGACGACAATGACGCTGAAGCCCGCTGGTCCCTACCTTTACAGAATCGTCCACTACGGCCTCATCAACGGCTATCTCGTCCTCGAGACAGACGGCCTCACGATCGTCGATACCGGCCTCGAGGGAACCGCCAGGCTCATCGAAGCGGCGGTGGCAAAACTCGGCAAGCCCGTCCAGCGCATTCTGCTGACGCACGCGCACGGTGACCATGTCGGTGGCCTCGACAGTCTGCACGAACGCTACCCGGACGCTGAAGTCCTTATCGGGGCGCGGGAGGTGAGGCTCTTGCGCGGCGATACGGGCCTCGAAACCAATGAACCGCAAGCCAAGGTTCGGGGCAGCGTCACCCCTACCAAGACCCAGCCGACGACGCTCCTAAGCGAGGGTGAGCGAATCGGCAGCCTCGAGGCTATCGCCTCACCAGGACATACCCCCGGACACATGGCTTACCTCGACACGCGCGACGGCACGCTGATTGCCGGAGACGCCTTTGCTACGCAGGGCGGACTCGCCGTGTCGGGACAGATGCGCTGGCTTTTTCCCTTGCCGCATCTCGCCACTTGGCACAAGCCGACAGCCCTGCAGAGCGCGCAAAAACTCGTCGCGCGCGCGCCAACCCGCCTCGCTGTCGGGCACGGACCCATCCTCGAGCACCCTGCTGCTGCCATGAGGCGCGTAACCGACGCCTTTGCCAGGACGCTAGAGGCGCGGAACTGATGCTTCTCTTTCAGCTCGCACTGGCCTTCGGACTCGAGCTTGTCGCCCTGATCGCTTTCGGTATGTGGGGGTACAGGCTGAGCGACCACGGGGCTCTGCGCGTCTTTTTGGCGAGTGGATTGCCCTTTGTCGTCGCCGTGCTGTGGGGCACGTTTCTTTCACCGAAAGCCCAGGTCACGCTGACACCCGGTCTCAAAACGTCGCTGCGGCTCCTGGTTTTCGCGCTGGCGGCGTTCGCGCTCCTTGCCACGGGTCATGCAGTGGGCGCGGTTCTATTCGCCCTGCTTGTTGTTTTCAACACCGGGGTACTCAGGCTTTTGCGTGTCGATCCGGCTCAGCTCCGGTAGCTGGGAACGAATACCAGGCTCGCCCTGCAGGAGCGCGCGTGCGGCCTCGACCCCGACACGGGGACTGCTTAAAACGGGTATTGGCGCGCTGACCCAGCGCTCGGCGCCCATCATCGACGCCTGAGCCAGCACGATCACGTCGGCGTTCGCCGCGGCCTCGTTGGCGACAGAGGCGAGAGACTGGTGATAGCCCTCGAGGTCGCCACGCTCGAAAAGCGCCCAGGCGTCCGGGGCGAAGACAGTCTCGAGCCTTAAAGGTCTACCCGCCCGCTGCGCCTCCTCTTCCAGAAGCTCCCGCGTCGCGCTCAGCGTGCTCTCTAGTGCCA
This sequence comes from Truepera sp., assembly GCA_048594695.1. Classification (GTDB taxonomy): domain Bacteria; phylum Deinococcota; class Deinococci; order Deinococcales; family Trueperaceae; genus Truepera. Next base: position 12,640 of record JBMDWS010000416.1, read on the forward strand.
CGACTATGGCGATACGCGGTCCCTGTGTCACCGCGACCGCAGCGAGCGGTCGGTCCACCCGCAAAACGCGTGCCCCAACGCGCCTATCGAGCGCCTCGGCAGCAGCGCCCAGCGTCGAACAGGTGCAGACGATGACCGCAGCCTCTTGAGCCAGCGCCTCCAGAACCCCGCGCAACTTGAGGGTGAGCGGCCCGTCCACGCCACTTCTGCGGGCATCCTCGAGCAGCTCCGCGTGGACAGCGTGCACCACACTCACAGCCGGTGCGAGTTCCTTTGCGAGCGACCCGAACCTCGGCACGTGCGAGGCCGCCGTGTGCAGAAAACCCAGTCCCCTCACTCGTCCTGGGGAATACTCTCGCCCTCGGTGCCGCCCCATTCATCGCGGTTGGCAATATCGACCTTGTAGCTCTCCCAGGCTTTCTCGCGGTAGCTGTCCATGTCTTCATGATCGGTGCGCGATAACCCTGTCCGCGCTTCGATTTCCTCGGCTGAGAGGTGGAAAAAGTCTTCCTGGCTGATGCGGTCCATGGTGGCCTCCGGCTCGAGTCTAGACGAAAACGAGGCTTTCACGCTGTCAGCTGAGACCAGGTTACGACCATGCCGCGTGAGGCCCGGCACTTCGCTGTATTCGCTCGCCAGGCCTAACGCCGCGCCGACAGTGCTGCAACGACGAAAAAGGCCGCCTGCGTGAGGATGATGGTGCTGCCCGAAGGTACATCGAAGAAAAACGACAGCACCAGTCCCAAAGCTGTGCTCACGAGGCTCAGAATCACGCTCAGGAGCGTCATAGCAAAGAGCGAGCGTGCCAGGAGCCGAGCCGCTGCCGCTGGAATCACCAGATAGGCCGCGATGAGAATCGCCCCGATCACCCGCACCGACGCGACGATCACGACCGCGGAGAGCGCGAAAAGAAGGTACTCGAGCCGCCGCGTTTTCACGCCGTCGGTCTGCGCCAGCTCAGCGTCGAAGGTCGCGTAGGCCAGCCTGCTCCAGAGCGCGATAAGAAGTGTCATACAAACGGGCGTCAGCACCGCGATGAGAACGAGTTCTTGAGTACCGATTCCCAGAATCGAACCGAACAGCAGGTTCCAAGCGTCCACGTTGTAGCCTGTTTGCAGGCTTATAAAGATCACTCCGAGCGCCACCGACACCGCGAAGAAGATCCCGATGGCCGTGTCCGACGAGAGCGCCGTGCGGTCGCGTACCCAGGCGATCCCCAGAGACGCGGCGAGGGTAAAAACAAGCGACACCCAGAGGGGCTGCGCTACCCCAACCAGCACACCCAGCGCCACGCCGCCAAAAGCCGCGTGAGCCAGCCCGTCGCCCAGAAAGGACAGTCCACGCTGTACGATGAAAACGCCCAGCACCGCGCTCATCAGGGCGACCAGGAGCCCCGCGACGAGCGCCCGCTGCATAAAGGGCAGTGAAAAGATGGCGATGAGTTCACTCATGTTAGAGCGCGAGCCCGTGTGTGTGCCCGACGTGCCCGAAAGCGTGCGACAAGCAGTCGTCGCAGAGGGTCTCTTCGGGTGTACCAAAACCGTGCAGGCGGCGATTCAAGACAGCCACCCGGCTCGAGTGATAGCGGGCCGCCGTCAGGTCGTGGGTAATCATGGCGACCGTCGCACCGGTCTCCTGCTGATAGCGCTCGAGCAGGTCGTAAAGATCGTGCTCGGCCAGAAAATCCACGCCGGTCGCGGGTTCGTCGAGCAGCACCAGCGCGGGGCGGCGGACCAGCGCCCGCGCAAGAAAGGCTCGCTGCAGTTCACCGCCGGAGAGCCGGGCAAGGGTGCGGTGGCTCAGGTGCGCGGCTCCGACTTGCTCGAGCGCCGCCAACGCCGCCGACCGCTCGGCGGGTCGCAACCAGGCAGGCCACGAACGTCGCAGACCCGACACGACGAGTTCTAAAACGGTTGCTGGAAAGCTGCGGTCGAAGGTCTTGAGTTGCGGCACATAACCGATCCGCTCCGGGTGCTCCCCCGCCTCTGCCCCGAAGAGCGCTGCGTGCCCTTGCGAGGGCTTGACGAGACCGAGAGCTACCTTGATCAGGGTCGACTTGCCCGCCCCGTTGGGGCCGACGAGTGTCAGAAACTCGCCGGGAGGAAGGTTGAAACTCACGTCGCTGAGGACCAGCGCGTCCCCGAACCGGACGCTGACGTGATGGAAGTGAAGGGCGGGGAGGGGCATGCAACGACAAGTCTAGCAGGCGAGGTCCGAGGGGCCCCGCCAAACGGGCTACTGCAGCGCCTCGAGAATCGTCTCGGCATTTTGCCGCATGAGGTCTTGGTAGCTTTGTTCACCGTCTACCCCGCCACCTTCGGGGTCAAGCGTGTAGAGCGCAACCCCCGCTTCCTCTGCGACAACCTCCGCCGGACGTGCAGGAAGCTGCGCGTCGTTGAAGATGGCCCGGGCTCCGGTCTGTGCGAGGAGCGCCAGAACGTCGGCCAGGTAGCCGGGCGTCGGCTCGCGGCCCGGGGACGGCTCGATGATGGCGACCTGATTGAGGCCGTAGCGCCGCACGAAGTAGGGCCAGGCGTCGTGAAAGGGCACGAAGGGCGCGTCTTGCACGGGTTTGAGACGCGCCGCGAGTTCGGTGTTGAGTTCTTTCAGGCTTTGCTGCAAGGCGTCGCCGTTGGCCTCGAAGGTCGCGGCCTCCTCCGGCGCGGCTTCGGACAGCGCGGCGACCAGGAGCGGAACGGCATCCCCCATGAGTACCGGATCGTTCCAGATATGTGGGTTTACGCCCTCATGCGCGTGCTCTTCATGTGCGTGCTCCCCCTCGTCTCCGTGTTCCCCCTCACCTTCTTCATGCTCGTGATCATCGCCTGCGATAGGCTCGAAGTCCAGCTCGTCCAGGAGAACCAGTACAGGCGCAGTCGTTCCAGAGGCCTCGACAGCGTCCAGGAGCCAGTCGTCGATCACGCCGTTGATCACGATGAGGTCGGCCTGGGCGAGGTTTGCCACGTCGCTCGGCGTCGGCTCGAAAGTGTGGGGCGACGCGCCTACAGGAAGCACCCGTGAGACACTCGCCGCCTCACCCGCGATCTGACGCGTCAGATCGAACTGAGGCTGCATCGACGCCACGATATTGATAGGCTGCGCGCTCGCCCAACCCAGCGCAAGCACTGTCAACAGCAAAACTTTTTTCATCTTTCATCCTCCTAGGAACGGCCTCGAGACCCGACACCAGCCTTGGCCTCCTACCTTTAGCTGAGAACTTATTCTCAACAAGCACGTCAGCTTACGGGGTGCGAGAGAGCCTTGTCAAGCGCACTCGAGACGAACAACCGCGCGCCGCAGGTGGTCTCCTGCAGCGCACGGTTGATGGAAGGCAGAGCGCCGAGGCTCTAACGCGGGCAGGTCGCCGTGTTCGCCTTGATCGTCGACCACTGGGCACCGTTGACGAAAAAGGTGACCGAACTGGTGTTGGCCTTAATGGTCAACGTCTTGCTGCTCTTCGCAGACAGCGTCGTTATGCCCCTCGAGCCCGTCCGGTTGATCCGCCAGCCAAGCTGCACACCCCGCGTCGTGTAGTTGTAGACGCCGTAGCGGTTCAGGCAGACGGCCTTGAAGTCGTAACGTTTCGTGGTCGGTGTGACAGGGGATGTGACGGGGGGTTGTACGGATGTCGTCGGCGTGTAGGTCGCGACGAAGCGCTGCGCCGTCTCTCCAACGCGAATATCGTGGGTCGGTGCCCCGCCGTCGGACCAAGCCGTAAAGACGTAACCTGTCTGGCTCGGCGCGATGAGCTGCTGAACACCCCCGACAGGCGTCATGACGGTAAAGGGCGTCACGCGGTCGGTCCCTTCCCAGGGCATACTCAGACCGCTCGGAACCGTATCGACCGTGTAGGCCACGGTTCTCGGGTAAAGCGTCACACAGTCGCTGCTACTCTCCCCGAGGCTGTCCGTCGCCGTGAGGCACAGCTCGAGATGGGTATTGTCGCCGTGGTCCTGCGCGACGAAAGCTCCTTGTGCCCCGGTCGTCGGCGGGAGCCCGTCGCCGTGAACGTGGTCATTATGGTGCATCTTGAGGGTCCAGCGCAGCGCAGCGTCCGGTAGCCCACCGTCCTCGAGGTCGTCGCCGACGCCGCTAAAGGGAATCAGCGTTCCAACCGTGTAGGTGCTGCCCTCGGCAGGCGAGAGGATGGTGGCCGTCGGATCAGCATTATTCACACGAACCGTGAGCGTGGTAAGGCTACTGTCGCCCGAGTCGTCCGAGACCTGTAAGGTTGCCCGGTAGGTTCCTGCCGCTTCATAGATCGTGCTCGGGTTCGGGTCGCTCGAGGTCGTCCCGTTACCGAAATCCCACGCATAGTGAAGCGTGCCACTGCCGCTCGAGCCCGCGCCCGAAAACGCCACTGTCAGCGGCGCACTTCCCTCGGTCGGGGTGGCGCTCGCGACAGCCTGCAAGGGCACCTCGGCCACCCCGGTGTAGCGCAGGCGCTTCAGTTTGCCCTCGTAGATATTCATGAGGTAGAGGTCGCCCTGCGGCCCCGCGCTCAGCTGCGTCACACCCGCCTCGGAGGCAAAATCGCTCACCGACTCGAGGCCGCCACTCGCCGTTAGCCGCAGGGTGCGAATCTGTCCCCTGTTAAAGTCCAGCATAAACAGCGCACCCTGGTATTCAGCCGGGTAGCGCGTTCCCGTATAGAAGTCGCCCACCTGGACCGATGAGCCGCTCCCCGCGTGGAGGTAAGCGTAGAGCCCCGGCGTGACTCCCGCGCCACTGCCGTAGAGCGCCTGACAGCCCGCGAGCGAGCGGTAGCCGCCCTGCTGCAAACTCGCGCCGCTACCCCCTTCATAGCAGGGCCAGCCAAAATTCTTACCGCGCCCCGTGTTGACCTCTTCCCAAGTGTTCCAGCCCACGTCTCCAATCACAGGCTCACTGGAACCAGGCAAGAAGGAGAAACGAAACGGGTTTCTGAGGCCGTACGAATAGACTTTCGAGCGGTTGCTACTTGGATTACCGTCGAAAAAAGGATTGCTACTGTAGCCCTCGCCCGTCGCCGGATTGATGCGCAGAATCTTGCCCGCGAGGCTGTCGAGGCTCTGTGCGCGCAGCGTGTAGGGAATCACACCCGAATACGAGCTGCCGTCGCCGCTGCCCACGAAAAGCGATCCGTCGTTACCGAAGCGCACGGTGCCGATTGTGTGCGAGAGTTCGTCCGCCGGGACGCAGTCCTGAACGTAGGTGCCGCCGCTCAGACAGGATTCGGTGAGGCTGTTGCGCGCTCCCGGGTTACCGATATGCTCATAGGTGCTGTTTTTACCGAGCAACACGACTTCGCTCCCAGGAACCGCGACGTTGTAGCCCTGACTCGCGTCGGCCGTGAGGCGAATGAGCCGCGCTACCCGCGCACCCGTACCGTTGGGGCCGTTCATATCGACTTTCCCTTGCACTTCGGGAGGGTCGTAGGTGAAGAGCAGGTAGACGTAGGGCTGGGCCGGGAACTGCGGATGCAGGGCAATACCCAGGAGCCCACGGTCGTTCGTATTGTTGACCTGCGACGAGATATCGACAAAGGGCGTGCTCCGCAGGCTGCCGTTCTGGGCAACCCGCACCTTGCCACCTTTTTCGGCGATGAACACACGCCCGTCCGAAGCGAAGCCGAAGGCGACCCCCCCACTCAGGCCACTCACCACGTCCTCGAGCACAAAGCCGCTCGGCAGCGCCTGCACCGAAAGGGTGGTACTCGACAAACGCACGGGCCGCACGGTCACGCGCACGACGCTCGAGGTCGCCGGACCTTCGGGTCTCAGCTGGCTCGCGGCGATTACGACGGTATCCGTACCTTCGGCCTCCTGGCCGAACTCGGTCTCGAGCCGGGCATAGGGGAGAAAATTGAAGATGTGCTGACCGTCCGCGAGAAACAGGTGGACCTCGGCGAGAAAGCGCTCGTCGGAGGTCCCCTCGAGCCGGGGTACGGACACAGGCACCCGGATGGAAAGCTCGCCGCTCTCCCCGATACTCCCACCCGGCAACGTCACCGTGATGCTGCTATAGGCCGGTTCCGCAGCCCCAAGCGGATACGCCTCGGCGACTGCCACCGGGTAGGGCTCGGGCGTGTCCGAAAGGCTCAGCGTCACATCTGCCGACGCGTTCAGGAAGCCCGTGCCGAAGGTCGCAGTCGCGCCGCCCGGCAGGCTCAGGCTACCGCCTTCCGGCGTGACGCGAGTGGTCGCTTCTTGCGCCGTAGGGGTTATCTGGCGGCATCCCGAGAGCAGCACGAGACCAAGGGTGAACAGAATGAGAGCAA
>JBMDWS010000417.1:0-14283 GCA_048594695.1 Truepera sp.
CTCGAGACAGACGACTTGAAAGAGGCGGACCGAAAAAACGGCGGCATTAGCGAAACGACGAGGCACAAAATGGACCGAGAGATCGTCGAGCCCTTGGTCAAGAAACAGGCCGACCACAGCGAGGGCGAGTCCGAGAAGATGGAAGGTGGCCCAAGCCGAAAGGCACAGCGTGCAGAAGCCAAAAAGTGACGTCGAGGGCACGACGCGGTGCTGCGAACAAACCGGGCCGCCACTTGCTCGAGCAGTAGGTGTTCTATCTTCACTTCACCCGGAAAATGAACTTCGCTGCGGCGAACGAGTTGCTCTTCGTCTACGCCCATGACTGCGTGATGGGTGTGGTCCAAAAGGCCGATGCGCTAGGTCATGAACGACCCTGAAGCAATAAAAGTGAGCGTCGATAAGCCTGAACGCTCAGGGACTCGGCCTCTACCTCTGTAGCGGCGTTGGGATCTTGGGTCGTTCGGGGCATAGTGCTGGAAAACCCTACTCGATCGCGTATTTAGACGTAGTAGCGAAGCGGCAGCAAAACGTTTGGACATTGGGCGTGGCAACCTGGCTAACGTGCGTCACCTCTTGAGGTCGATAGATGTTCTGTGGTGAGCACTTGCATAAGGGGCACCGACTGAAGGAAGGTCTCGATTTCAGTAGGCGGGAGCGGGTGCGAAAACAGAAAACCTTGCGTGTACTCACACCCGAACTTTTGCAATTGTTGGCGCTGCTTTTCTGTCTCGATCCCTTCGGCTACCACATTCATCCCTAGGTGATGCGCCATATTCACGATCGTCTGGACCAGCTCTGCGGCGCTCGCATCGTCATCCAGGCGGTTAACGAAAGATCTGTCAATCTTGAGGGTATGGGCGGCGAAGCGCTGCAGGTAACTCAGGCTCGAGTAGCCCGTCCCGAAGTCGTCGATATGGAGTTGCACGCCAAGCAGCCGTAACTGCTCGAGCGCCGTTAGCACGCGAGGCGAGTTTTCCACGAATAACCTTTCAGTCACCTCGAGGTGAAGCTGGCCGGGCGTCAGGGCATTTTCTGTGAGGGTGCTCTGGATGAACCCGACAAAATCGGGGCGCTCGAACTGCCCCCCTGAAATGTTGACACTCAAGGTGAATTGACGGCGGTTTTGGCTTTGCCAAAGCTTGAGTTGTTTACAGGCGGTCGCGACGACCCAGCGATCGATATGACCGATGAGTCCCAAATCTTCAGCGAGAGGAATGAACTCGCCGGGTGCGACAAAGCCAAGTTTTGGATGCTGCCAGCGAATGAGCGCCTCGAAACCCGAAACGATACCTGAAGTGGTGTGGACGATGGGCTGGTAAAAGAGCTCGAACTGCTCGTCACGCAGGGCAGCTCTCAGGTCTCCCTCGAGTGCCAGAAGGGCTAGTGTGCGTTCCCGCATGGATACGTCGAAAACGGCGTAACACGCTTTGCCTCTCGCTTTCGCTTGGTACATGGCGATGTCGGCGTCGCGGACAATCTCGTCGGGGTGGGTATAGCCTGCCTCGCTCGTGACGATGCCCATGCTTGCCGAAATGGCGATCAACTGGTCTTGAACGTTAAATGGCGCAGCTAGAGCCTTCTGAACGCGTTCCGCGACAAAAACCGCATCTCTGGGCGAGTGAATGTCCTCCAGAATAAGCGTGAATTCGTCCCCGCCCATACGCGCCGCGGTATCTGCCGGGCGCAGGCAGTTTTGGAGCCTCTCCCCGATGCCGACAAGGAGCACGTCTCCCGCTGCGTGACCATAAGAGTCGTTGATTTTTTTGAAGTGGTCGAAGTCTAAAAATATGGCTGCAAAGCCGTTTTCCGGGTTGCGCTTTTCACGCTCGAGCGCTACGCCCAAACGGTCGAGGAAGAGGGCGCGGTTGGGTAGTCCGGTAAGGGGATCGTGGAATGCCTGGTGCTCGAGTTGGACGGCGAGCGCTTTGGTCTCGGTGACGTCCTTGACGATAAAAAACACACTCTCGACGGTTTGACCGATGATGTTTGGGACAAGGGTAACAATTGCCGCAAAAGGCGCTCTTCCCTCTCGCACAAACGTTGCTTCGAAATGTTGTGCCTCGCCCGAAAGTGACTTGCGCAGTGCGGCGGTCGCAGTAAGGAGGCTCTCTTCACCGAGTAAGCTGGTTAAGCGAACATCCACAGGTTTTTCGGTCGAGAAACCCAACTCGTCTATACAGACAGCATTTGCGCTCATCACCTGCCCGGCAGTATCTACGGTAAAGATGGCGTCAGGGTGATTGTCGAACAAGGATCGAAAACGCTGCCTACTCAACTTCAGGCTGGCCTCCTGCTGTGAGAAGCGTGTGCCCAAAACCGTACTGACAAGGGCTAGCCCTAGGATGAGCAGGGTAGCCACACCGACAGATGTCCCCAAGTCCGTCGACCCGATCTCACCCGCGACCCCAATCGGGACTGCACTTTCTGTCTCGATATGTCCAAACTGTGCAGCAGCCATGCCCGTGTAGTGCATGCCGACGATCGCAGCCCCCATAACGCCCGCGCTCGCGAATTTGAAGAGGTGCCGACGCGCGCTCCGCTCTCCGGGTTTGCTGTGATAAAACACGAGCCACAGTGCCGCGATCGCCACGACGACAGCAACGAGAATCGAGGCTGCGAAAACGATCGGTTTGTACGTCAGCGTGGCTGCTACATGCATGGCAGCCATACCGGTGTAGTGCATAGCGGCGATGCCGATACCCATCATCGAACCACTAAAGAGTAGGGCGCGAAGGTAAAGCTGCTTGCGGGTAACCAGAGAAAGAGCCAACCCTGAGGCAGCCACCGCGAAAAAAAGCGAAAGGCCGGTTTTGCTCAGGTCGTACCGCACGGGCATCTGCATGTCCAGCGCGAGCATGGCGATAAAGTGCATCGCCCAGACGCCTAAGCCCATAGCCACAGCGCCACCCAGGAGCCAAACAATGCGCGAACGACCCATCGCAGAGCGAACCTGTTGCGCCAGGCTAAGTCCGGCATACGACGCGATAGCAGCAATGAGGTAGGAGAGGCCGACTAAAAGCAGATTGTAATCCGCAAAGTTGAGGCCCGAGGTTGTTTGGTGCACGTCGTGCATGAAAACTCCGCCCTGACTAGCCCCCCGGTCACTCAAGTCGTCCTTATAAGGTACGAGGGCAGTTCTAACGCGTCTCTTACTCGAGACCAAACAAAACGGGAACGCCCTACAAATCAATCTTCTTGGGGTAGGGGGGCGACCTTTGCCTTTGTTATGACCAAAGACGGATGTATAGAGCCAGAGTTCAGGAGAGAATCCGTGCTTGGTCGTATCGGTAGCAAAAGCTTATCAAGACATAGATTGTTCTCCCTGATGCTCGGTAAACACGCGCCCTCGAGATCCTCCTGGGACGTAGCTCGTATGTGCTTATCAAAGGCAAAAACATGGTCCTATTTCTTCTCGCCGAACGGAAAGGCTTGAAGGCACTACAAGACGACTCTTTCCAGCCGGGTGTCCGTTTAAAATGCGGGTAGATGCCCGAAAACCCAGATTTGCCTCCGAACGAGATGCCAAGCAGTGAGGCACACCATTTGGCGCTGCTCGACGCTATCGACCAGGGCTTCTGCATCATCGAGTTGCTGTTCGAGAGCGAGCAGGCAGTGGACTATCGCTTTGTGGCGGTCAACGCTGCTTTTGAGACGCAAGCAGGGTTGATCTCCCCGGTGGGGAAGCGCGTGCTTGAGCTGGTGCCCGGGCTCGAGCCGTTCTGGCTCGAGGTATACGGGCAGGTGGCGCTCTCTGGCGAAGCCAAGCGCTTCGAGAACTACGCCGAGGCGACGAGGCGCTGGTACGACGTGTATGCCTTCCGGGTAGGCAAGCCGGTCGAGCGGCAGGTAGCGGTGTTGTTCAAAGACATAACCCGGCAGCGCCGGGCCGAACTAGCTTTATCGGAGGCTAACCGTGAACTGGAGGCGCGGGTTAGGGAGCGCACCCGCGAGGTAGAGGAGTTGGCTGCGAAGCTGACTATGGCCGAGGTGCGGGAGCAGGCGCGGCTGGCGCGAGTCTTGCACGACGACCTGCAGCAGCAGCTCTATGCCGCCGGGTTCGCGCTGCGGTCGCTGCGGCAACAACTGCCAAAAGGCGACAAGCTGGCCGCAGAGAGCCTGGCTGAGGTCAAGGCGCGCATAGATGACGCGGTGAGTATCTCCCGAGACGTGACGGTCCAACTCAGTCCGCCTGTGCTGCAGCGCGGCGGGCTTGCGGAGATGCTCGGCTGGCTCTCTACGGATATGGACACGCGCTACGGGCTTGCGGTCAGGGTAAACGTTTCAGGCGTCGGTGAGGATTTCACCGTCCTGAACGAGGCGGCGAGGGTACTGCTTTTCAACTTGGTCCGCGAGCTTCTCTTTAACGTGGTCAAGCACGCTGGCGTGCGCGAGGCGACAGTCACTCTAGCTCGAGTCGCGGGTGGGTTCATGGTCGAAGTCGCAGATACCGGGACGGGCTTCGACCCCAGCGATCTGGGTAGCGCCGGGTTAGGGCTCTCGGGAGTGCGTCAGCGCCTGGAGCTGTTCGGTGGCACCTTGGAGCTGAGTGCAGTCCCGGGAGAGGGTACGCGGGCCGCTATTGTTTTACCGACCGAAAGTCTTAATCTGGGATAGGCCGCGCGTCGCGCTTGCCGGTTTCGGGGCAAGAGTTGAAGATCCACACCATCATGCTGGTCGAGGACCACCCGCTGGTTCGTCAAGCCATTCGACAGCTCATCGAAGGCGAGCCGGAGCTACAGGTGCCGTGGGTAGCGGCGTCCGCCGAATCAGCTCTGGAACAGCTGGAGAGTGCGCGGCCGGACCTGGTGATCACGGACTTGTCGTTGCCGGGTATGAACGGGCTGAAACTCATCGAGCACCTAAAGGTATCGCACTCTGACGTGAACTGCCTGGTACTTACGGGGCATGTGGACGCCTTTTACAAAAAGGCTGCGCTCGCTGCCGGGGCTATAGGGTTTGTCACGAAAGACGACGCTGACGAAGTCCTCGAGGCTGTCAAGAAGGCGCTGAACTTGATAGCCTGAAGTAGAGAAAACGAAGTAGAGAGAACAAAGAGAGAGTCCCGGACGGGAAAGCAAAGAAAATCGTGCGGGCATACGACATAAGTTTCAAGATGGACACCGTTCGCCTGGTTTTAAACAAGCGTCTGGAGGGCAGCCAAGAGCTTGTATCAGCCCCAAGCACCTCTACCGCTGAAACGACAACTGTAGAAAACGGTTTTACTCGTGCCCAGGAAACTTGGTTCGGTGCAGGCTCCGAGCCAACTTTGGCGCTTTGAATCTACCTCAGGGTTCACACGTAGCTTTGGCAGGATTCCTGCAAGCTAGCGTGGCATAGATTTGGGCCATCGCCGCCTGCTCCAGCAGCGTCACGGGGCCATTGCCCTCGAACTTGAACAGGTTCGTCCCTGGCTCACGTACGCTGCGCCAGACTTCATCGGCGTAACGCTGCATGGCCTTGCGATAGGTGGGGTTGGGTACCTCTTCACCAAGGAACAGAAGATTCTTGAAAAAGATGGCGTTAAACCGCGCGGGTTGCGTGTCGTATCTGCCAGCACTGCCGTAAAACGCGAGTGCAGTCTTAGCCACAGCCTGCGCCTCCCGCAGGTAGTTCTCGTTCCCGGTAGCTTGATAAAGAAGCACCTTGGCCCCGATCATCATGCCCTGGTTGTAACTCCACTGCGTCTTCTCGACGTTACCTGCCAGGTCGATATGATCCCAGTAGAGGCCGTTGGGTGCGAGCATACAGTCATCTACCCAAGCCACCATCCGCGTGGCCCAGTCCAGATAATAGTCTTGCCCCGTGATCAGAAAAAGTCGCGCCCCGATCTGAGCGCCGGGCGCGTTCGAGATGGTGTTCCGGTCCTGACTCCACGAGGCTTGCGTCCAGTAGACGCCCCCTGGGCAAGGATGCGCGGGGTCCTCGTCCCAGCCGTAGACGACAAGCTCGAACACAGCCTTGGCCTTATTCAAGTACGTGGTATCACCGCTGCGCTCGAAAAGCCGCAAAAACTCGAGCCCCAGCCACTCGTTGTCGTCGTAGAACTTGTCGCCCCCTTGTCCTAGCGGCGAACGCACGTAAGAGTCGTAACCGGGCGGCGTCGTTTCAGCGTTCCAGTAGAGTTCGAGCGCCTGCACGTCACGTGCCAACTCATCCTGGTACTGGGTCCCGATACGCGGCAAGACGCGCATATCGGCCGTGGCAGCTAACACTTGCGAGAAGGGCCAGACGTAAGCGTAGGGGTTGCTGGTCGTGTTGGGATATTCTTCCAGATAGAGTCCATGATTGGTCGCGAAGAACTCTTGCAGCGCGCCGTAAGCCAGGGTGGCCCGCTCGAGGTCATGGTTCTTGCCTGCTTGCGGTCCCAAGCTTGGGGCATCCTGCGTGTTGGCGCAAGCTGCCATAATGACCAGGAGGGACATAGCCGCGGCCACCCTGAACCTGACTGTCGTTTTGTGCTTCATGCGTCTCCTTCTCGCTTGTCATTTTTGGTGAATGGGCCGAAGGACGCCTCAAACGGGGTTTCGCGGGTATGAAGTAGGTTCCTTGAGTTTGGCAGTGCTACGTTTGTAGCGTTTGTTCCCTATAAGACTACTTTCCTTCGCCCTAACGGTCTGGCTGATACTGCTTGCCCTTCTATCAGAGACTTCTCGGGCTTCCTCTTTAATGGGCTACTTCATCACTCCTTTTCTGACACTCGGTCCGCAGCAAAAACGTATCGTGCCAACAAAACGCAGGCGGCAAGCATCTGGTTTGGGTGTAATCTATCTGTAGCAGCCCTAATTACCAGGCGTCAAATTGGCATAACAACCAGTATCCTATTCGTCGAATACTCTTACACATCCGGCCCATAAGCAGTCGTGACGAGCAGGCTTTTGTGGGTAACTCTCGAGAAAAGGGACGCACGAGGCCCACAAACTACCCCAGCACACCGAAATTACAAGCCAGCTAACGTAATGCACGGGGCCGGAGATCGGGAAAAATCGGGTACGATAAGAATATATTCAAAGGAGGTTACGTGTGAAGCGCCTTTTATGGGTAGCTATGGCAATGTGTGCTGTTGCCTTTGCCCAAACGGATGGAGCGACCATCTATGAGCAGTGTGCCGCGTGTCATGGGCCGGAGGGCGCGGGGGGTGCGGGTCCCGCTCTTGCCAGAAACCAAAACCTAGAGAGCGCCGACTATCACATCAGCCGTATTTTGAACGGCGGCGCGGGAATGCCTGCTTATCGCGAACAGTTAAGCGACGAAGAAATTGCTGCTGTCGCAACTTATGAGCGCACGAACTGGGGTAATGATTTTGGCGAAATCACCGCGCAGCAGGTGGCGGCGCAGCGTGCGGGACAAACCAGCCAAACCGACGGGTCCGCATCATCCGAAGGTGGAGCGGAAGTCGTCACTGGAGAAGCTTCGACTACTTCTGGAGGTGCGAGCGCGACCGCGAACCAGACGGCAGACCCTGCAGCCTCACTACCCAGCGTAAACCTCGAGACCGTCGCCGAGGGCCTTGTGTCGCCCGTCTACCTTACGTCACCCGCCGGGGACGCACGCCGCTTTGTCGTGGACCGAACCGGTCAAATCTACATTTTAAACCAAGACGGCAGGCTGCTCGAGCAGCCTTTCCTAGACATTAGCGACCGCATGGTCGATCTTGATGAGCGGTACGACGAGCGAGGGTTCCTCGGGTTGGCCTTCCATCCCGACTATGCCGACAATGGACGCTTTTACGTCTATTACAGCGCGCCGCTGCGCGACTCAGCTCCCGACAACTGGAACCATACCGCGCACATCTCGGAATTTACCGTCTCTGAAGACGACCCCAATGTTGCCGACCCGAACTCTGAACGGGTCTTGCTCGAGGTCGATCAGCCGCAGATGAATCATAACGGCGGCGCACTCGCCTTCAGCCCCAAAGATGGGTACCTTTATATTTCGCTGGGAGACGGTGGCGCCGCCGACGACGTCGCTTTGGGTCACCCGCCGATCGGTCATGGACAGGACACCACGACGCTCCTTGGAGACATCCTCCGTATCGACGTGGACCGGGGTTGGCCCGGCTACGCCATCCCGCAGGACAATCCCTTTGTGGGACGCGAGGGCGCGGACGAAATCTACGCTTGGGGCTGGCGTAATCCTTGGCGGATGTCGTTCGACCGTGGCGGCAATCACGACCTCTACGTAACGACCAACGGTCAGAACCTCTGGGAGGCGGTTTACCTCGTCGAGGGACCCGCGAACTATGGCTGGAATATTCTCGAGGGCACCCACTGCTTCTCGACAGCCGAACCGAACCAGTCGCCCGAGACGTGCGACCGTACCGGACGGGAGGGTGAACCCTTACGCCTACCCATCATCGAGTATCCGCACCTGGCGAACCAGGGCGACAGCCCCATCGCGGGCGCCTCGGTCAGCGGCGGCTTCGTCTACCGAGGCAGCGCTATCCCCGAGTTACACGGGCGCTATGTTTTTGGAGACTGGAGCTCGTCTTTTGAAGAGCCGCAAGGCCAGCTGTTCGTAGCCGATCCGGCTGCTCCTGGCGCCCTATGGTCGATTCAGCGCCTCTCTGACCTCGACCTTTTCTTGCTGGGTTTTGGGGAGGATAGCGAGGGTGAGCTCTACATCCTGACCACCGAAAATGCGGGGCCTTCGGGTCAAACCGGGAAGGTTCATAAGCTCGTCGCCAGTCAAGAATAGTGCTGTATGAAGCATGCTGTGTGAAGCATATAGTTCGGCCGCCCTGAAAGCGCCGCCGAACTATATGCTTTGCTTCATCCATCAGTGAACATATAGCCACGTGCCTACCCCGTCAGAAAACCGGGCCTTGGTTCAAGGCCCGACATAGTTCACCGAGTGTGGCGTAGGGGTAACGCTCTCAGTTGTGGCTCTGTCTATCGCAGTTCGTTTACAGGCCGACTCAGGCCGCCCAGCAAGCTTTCAACCGGACTACCCAGGTCCGCTTGGCGACTCATATGCAGCTCGAGCCCTGACTGCTCTAGTCGATATGGCTGTAGAGTCCAAGTAGTAGCTGGCGTGGCACGGGAGCCCCCTGCCCATGCATGACCTGCCGAATTCCTTAAGGGGATTCGAACCCAGGCTGCTAGTCGGCCTTTGGAAGGCGCTGCGCGAGCGTCTGCAGCTCGAGCCGTAATGCCTCGAGCTCTGTTGTGAGGTCCGCCATGTCGGAAGGTATACCCTTAGCGTCGCCGGTCGTGGCGTTCCCGGTCGCAGGCTGACTGGTCGCGTCGGCCCCGATAAACATGCTGGCCAGGGTCGCGGTCAGGTAGCCGAGCACGGTAAACGAATAGACCGATAGCAAAACGCACAGCAGCCGCCCTTCGGCGGTCACCGGCCAGTCTTCCGAGCCTAACGTCAGGACGATCATAGCGGTAAACCAGAGAGCGTCGCCGTAGCTCGTAAAGCCAAGGTGAGGGCGCTCGAGCACGAACATCCCAGCGGCCCCGGCAAACGTCACGAGAACCGTCAGCATGACGACGTAGGCGAACGCCCGGCGGCGCAGGGTGCCCCGTAAGGTGCGCACGCTGGTGTTAAATGACGTGACCAGAGATACGAAGCGGACGCTCGGTAGTGCACCTACTACCCTCGTGGCAACGAAGAGGCGGGCGATCTGAAAGAGCCGCAGCGCAGGCAGTGCCAGGGAGAGCAAGACCAGCCAGTGCGCGCGCAGATAGCGCAATTTTTGCGGGGCGAGCGATAGCCTCACGAGAAAGTCGAGAATGAAGAGGGCCCAGATCGCCGTGCCGAAGACCTCGAAGAATCGGCGCTCAGGCGCGATGACTTCAAAAACCAACAGCACGAGCCACACGAGGCTCAGGACAAGGACAGGACGCTGCATTTGCGCGTCGTAGACGCGCAGGGCTTGAGTTTCCCGGGAGGTGTCGTTTCCAGCCATGCCGGACGCTAGCACAGGCGGGGCGCCTCCGGCTGGAAAAGCCCTGGTGGGGTAGCCTCCGACAGCGTGTCGTCCAGCCAAGCGAAGGCACGCGGGGCCACACCTTCACTATGGCCTCGCAAGGGTCGTCGGTCCACTGACGCTCTTAGGCCCAGGACACGTTAGTGAGTTGTAACGTGTCCTGGGTATGCCCCTTCAACTGAGCAAATCACAAGTTGAGCGAATCAAGGACGCACCTTCCGCTGTTACATGGGATAGGCCGGGTCAATGACCCGTTGATTGTGAGCGCCTTCATCTATGTGCTGCTTTATGGACTGCAGAGGAGGGCTGCGCCACGCGTGTACGGTCCAAACAAGCCGCTCTATACACGCAGGCTCAAAGACTGGCGGCGCATCGCTACACGCCAAGACAGGTATGCTCATGCCTTCTTCTCCACCCTTTGCATCGCTGCGCTTACCAACTCAACTTCTATTTCAGTTAGGGAGTCTTGGGCTTAGAACCTTGACGCTGAAGATGAACTCTATATTCAAGCGGCAGATCTCTTCCCTAAACTCGGGCACAGTAGGGAGCAGGCGCGCGTTTTAGAATTCCGAGCCGAGCCGTTAGCGAAAGACAGCTCCACCTCCCCTAACCAACGTGCAGATGCGCCACGATACGTCTGATCGGGCGAGCCTCGCGTCAGGTTGCACTGAACCCTTTAACGTCACAGCCACCCTACTTACACATCCATTTTCGTCATGTCAGACGGCGCTCCCAGGCGTATATTTCGACTTATGCTCAGACCTAACCGGTCAATCTAAAGCTTGGCGTCATACGTTTAAAAATAGAGAACGCGGCGGCTAGAGGCGCAGTCCAGAAGCGTGTTCTTCGTCATTTGACGGCTGATCGGGTGGTGCGATACATGTTGTTACGTTTTTACAGTACCCCGAAGTGTGGGCAAGTCGTGAAGCATTGCGGCTTCAGCCTCATCTGCTGGCATAGGGGCGGCGAACAGGTATCCTTGGGCTTCGTCGCATCCTAAATTCTTGAGCACAGTGAACTGCGTTTCTGTCTCTACACCTTCTGCCACGACGCAGAGCCCGAGATTTTTTCCCAGAGCGAGGATCGTCTGCACGATGCTGCTCTTGCATCCTTCTGCCAAGTCTTCGTCGACTAGCCTATGAACGAACGATCGATCGATCTTCAAACTGTGTACGGGTAGGCGATCCAAGTAGGCAAGCGATGAATAAGCCGTGCCAAAATCATCAATGGCAAGATGAATGCCCATATCCTTAAAGCGCTGTAGCTTCCTGATGCTGTCTGCAACATCAGTCATGGCCGTACTTTCGGTAATCTCGAGCTCCAGCAGTTCCGGAGGCAGCTCGTGGGCTCGGAGCGTGGACTCAATGTCTTCGACGATTTCAGGGTGTTTGAGTTGTTCGTTGGAAAGGTTCACAGCGACACGCCTGCCAATCCCTTGAAGCTCCCACGCCTTCGCCTGCGCACAAGCTTTATCCAGTACGCAGGCTCCAAGGTCACGGATGAGACCCATCTCTTCAGCTAGGGGAATAAAAACCGAAGGGGCGACCCAACCTCGGGATGGATGCTGCCAGCGGGCGAGCGCTTCGAAGCTCGCGATCCGGCCTGTCTGGAGTTCAATCCGAGGCTGGTAATGCAGCATTAGGAGATCGGCGTTTAGTGCAGCTCTCAGATCTTCACCAAATTCGACCTTCGTGCGCAGCTGCTCTTGCATCTGCACCGTGAAAAACGCGTAACCGCTACGTACCGCTTTCGCACGGTAGAGGGCCATGTCGGCATTTTTGACGAGATCCCCTGCAACAGCCAGACCCGTCGTAGAGACATCGATACCTATAGTTACGCTCGCGGTGATCTCTTTCCCTTCGAGGGCAAAAGGGTGGCGCATAACGGCGAGAAGCCGCTTCGCCATGCTTTCGAGTTCGGTCGCCGCTTCAAACTCGGGAATCATGACAGCGAATTCGTCGCCACCCCAGCGCGCTAACGTGTCGCATTCACGCATGCTGTTCCCAAGGCGTTTCGCGACCCTAGCCAGAAGCGCGTCACCAAAGGCGTGACCATAGGTGTCGTTGACTTGCTTAAAGTTGTCGAGATCGAGAAACATCACAGCCAGGGGCCGGCCGCTGCGCCTTGACTGGGCTGCTGCCTGCTCCATTCGATCATCGAAAAGGACGCGGTTCGGTAAGCCAGTCACAGCGTCGTAGTGAGCTAGCTGCTCGAGCGCCATCTGTTTCTGAATCAGAGAGGCCTCGAGGTCGTACCGTTGCATCAGTGCCGCGACCTGCTGCGTCAGCTCCCTAGCCATGCTGACGGCATCCTCATCAAAAGCGTCAGAAGTATCAAAGTTGTCGAGGTACAGCGACAGATAAGGCTCGCTGCGGTTTAAAATAGGGATACATAAAGAGACAGCGATATCTTTCGAAAGTCCGTGCGTTTCCATGACTTCACGTCTCGATGGATCAAGCTTCTCGACCTGCCAGCTAAATACCATTTGCGGTTCCGAGGAGTACAAGTCGAATAGAAAATCATCCGGTTGAAACGTGCAACTGCTAAGCGCCGCGAGATCGAAGCCAACAGCTGCCACAAAATGATGACCATCGTCTCGCCTGATAAGGACGCTGCCTGCTTGGGCACCAGGAATCGTCCTTACCGCGATCTCCAGGAGCTCCTGGTAAAAGCCTTCCTGCAGACCGTGCTGAAGCGTAGATTGTGTAAACGTCAGGAGGCAATGACGAAACTCGGCCCGGACGTCTTCGCGGCGCTGCGCCTCTTTACGTGCGGTTATATCCTGAAAATAGACCGATAGACCTTCTTCTGAGGGATGGGCGTGGACTTCGAACCAGGCAGCGAGTGGTGGATAGTAAGTCTCGAAAACGACTGACTCACCCGTCTCGAGCGCGTGAACGTAGTGCTGGTATATAGGGGAATCTTTGGCTTCGGGGAATTCCGCCCAGACGTTTCTTCCCAGCAACTCCTCTTTCCTCCTCCGAAGGAGCGTTTCAGCTTGACGGTTGAGAAAGCTAAAATGCCAGTCGTGACCGAGCAGGTAGAAAGCGTCGGTGATATTTGCGAGGACGGTTTCGATACGGTGCGTACTGCGGCGACGCTGCAACTCAGCCAGACGGAGCTCGAGCTCATCCATCACGATAGACGCAAGATCTTGTAGGGTCTCCCGCGCTTCGGGCGAGAAATCTTGATGAGGCTGTGTATCGAGCAGACACAGGGTACCCAGCACGTGTCCATTAGGCGAGATGAGAGGCGCACCCGCATAAAAGCGGAAAGCTGGAGGCCCCACAACAAGAGGAGAGTTGTAAAAGCGGTCGTCTTGAGTCGCATCGGGTACTACCGTTACACCCCGATCTTCGATTGCGTGGACACAGAAAGATGCATTCAGCTCTATTTCACAGGGCGTGAGGCCACGCCGCGCTTTGAACCATTGCCGGTCTGCCGCCACAAACCCGAGCAGAACCGTCGGCACTTTAAAGATCCGCTGTGCTAGGTCCAAGATCCGCTCTAACGCCTCCTCGGGAGGCGTGTCGAGGACCTTATACCTCTCCAGCTCTCTGAGCCGGGGGCTTGGTAGTTGGTGTGGCGGATCGGGCGGCATCATCATCAATACTCAAATTTATACAATTGTAAATATAACGAAAACATGACATGAGACATAATAGTTGGAAGATCAAAATATTTGGATAATAAAATAAAAGTTTTGAGAACCAGCCGAGGCTATTTGCAGACTTCCCAGGGACCTTGATCGGATCAGTGGATCCCAAGTAATCGTAATATTCTTAGTTGCGGCTCCCGAAAACCTACCAAGCGCATTCTCTACAACCTTCGCCAGTCTTTCAGAAAGGTTTGGGGCAGCAGTGTTCGGGCAGGTGGCTTTTACTAGAAGCCATCTCAAAAACACCTCAGAAGTAATTCGATGCAACCGAGTTGGAGGAAAGCGAGGAAGTGAGGAAGTTTTGAAGATAGAACTAGTAACGAACGACCAAACGGCGGAAATTACCCAAGTGAGCGAAAAGACGTTCAATTTTCCAGCGCCGTCTGTAGCGCCTGAGTTTTCTAGCATCTTGGGTTTTAGGCTTTGTGCGGTTGCTTCAGTGCGGGGAAATCATGTCGGTTACCGCTAAGGCAAGCTCAGCATCTAGTAGGTCACTGTCATAGACTTTGTCACCAATCAGCTTTTCAGGCTTAAGCTTTGACATGTCGAAATGCAAGAGTCTCGTGGACCAAACGGACTTCATGCGGTGAAGCAGAGTTGAGGTGGACGGCGATACAAGAACCAGCAGCGTCTGATACTGCCATAACCTTGCTACCCTTGCCCGCTTAGTCTCATCGTGCTCTTTGGTTATACC
>JBMDWS010000418.1:0-1564 GCA_048594695.1 Truepera sp.
GACGCGGGGCAGCACAGCGGGCCACATCGCCCGTGCCGCACTCGAGGCCATAGCCTATCAGGTCGCTGAACTTTTGGGGGCGATGCAGGAGGACACGGGCCTCACCATCCCCGACCTGCGCGTAGACGGCGGCGCGAGCGCCAACGACCTGCTTATGCAGTTCCAGGCCGACATCCTGGGCGTGCCGGTGGTGCGTCCCGAAGTCACCGAAACGACGGCGCTGGGCGCAGCCTATCTGGCAGGGCTGGCGGTCGGCTACTGGCAGGACGAGCGCGAAATCACGCAGAACTGGGCCGAGGGCGCACGCTTCGAACCGATCATGAAGGGGGACGAACGGGCGGCGCTGCTGGGGCGCTGGCACAGGGCCGTCGAGCACGCCAAGGGCTGGGACCGCTAGGGCAGGAGGCGGGCAAGGGCGAAGTCGTAACCATCCCCGCGCAACCGCTCGCCTCCGACAACCATACGGTTCTGATCGTCGGGAGCGAGCGCGTGGGCACCCCCAAAAGCCCCGACGAAGCTGGCATCGACCACGCCCGAGGCCGTGTAGCGAACGACCGCCACCGCGTTTTGCGTTCGTCCTGCGGCAATGATCTTGCCGTCACTTTGGATCACCACGCTCTCGATCCACTCGCTGCTATTGATGTCGGTAATCACGGTACCCTGCTCGCCGAAATCAAGGTCCAACTCACCGTCCGAGGTGTAGCGCATTAAGCGAAAATCGGTTACAGGTACCGGGCTAGTTTGCACACTCAGGCCCTGGTCGCTATAGCTGTAGTCAGGTACCGAGTACTGCGCCACCACCACAGCGCCATCCTCCTGCTTCGCCAGCGCCGTGATCGCGTACCCGGTATCGACCTCACCGCTCTCGCCAAAACGCTCGTCCCGCGCCCCATCCGCATTCAGCCACACGAGGCGCGTGTCCAGCGACAACACAAAGCCGCCATCCGGGAGTTGAATGAGGCTGGGATCTTCGGAGAGGCCCGTGGGCCTGGACGTCAGGACGAGGGTACCCTCGAGGCCGAAGCTGGGTTCTGGTTGCCCATCCGGGGTGTACCGGGAAAGGACAGTTTCGTCAGCCGACCATACATTGCGCGCCGTCACGATCTTGCCGTCGGGTTGCACCTCGAGCGCCGTGATGCTCCCTGTTCCCGGCTCGGCCTGGGCAAGTCCTCCGACCCCAAAACTGGCGTCGAGGCTGCCGTCCGGGGTGTAGCGCGCCAGAATCGCACCGGGCGTATAGTGCTCGACAACATTGAGGACCGCGTAACCTGCCGCGAGGATTTTGCCATCAGGCTGAAGCTCTACCACCTCGAAAGCGCCCTGATTGGAGTTTGTCGCCTCTGAGCCAGCGGGCGTAAAGACGGACCCCGCTGTACCAAAATTCGGGTCGAGACGCCCGTCAGGCAGGTAACGCGCCAGAGTAAGGTCTGATTTTCCCGTCGAATCGTCACGGGCACCCCCGGCCATGACGATCTTGCCGTCGACCTGCAAGACAATGCCTGCAAGCGCTTCATTCCGTCCGAAATCGCTCGTCACCTCACCTGCCACCCCGAAGGTCGTGTCC
>JBMDWS010000419.1:0-4103 GCA_048594695.1 Truepera sp.
CGCGCTCCTCGGAGATACCGACATCAGCGCCGTCGCTGCGATTATCGCCTACACGGGTTTGCCTGGGCGCATCGACGACGGTTCAAAAAGCCGCGCCTACCGCTATCTCTACCTCGAGGCGGGAGCAGCGGCGCAGTGCGCTATGCTCGGTGCAGTCGGTCTCGGACTTTCTGCGACGGTGCGCGCCGAGTTCTACGACGACGAGTTGGCGCGCCTCCTGCAGATCGACGGTGTCAACGAGGTGCCGCTAGCTGTTGTGACACTAGGTACATGACTTTGCTAGATGGACTCGCAGTTACGCGATTCATTTCCCCCGAAGTCTTGACAGGGCTTTTGACAGGTCAATACAAACTTTATGGCGGCGTTATACGCTGGGCATCTGGTACCGAGCATGGAGGGCAAATTGTTCAGCATCTACTCCCGGTAGGTAAAACGGTTGTGGGTAACGTTTTGGATATACTTGCGCCTTTTAACCCTGTGCTTTCGGCTATTGACGATTTTCGATTGACCCAGAACCTTAATGCTCTCGGTTCTCAAATGGCTTCGCTAGAGGTAGCAACCGAGCGCATATTTCAGGTGGCTACTGGGACGATGGTCGTCTCCGGTCTTAATTTGGCAGTCAGTGCCGTAGGCTTCGCGGTAATAGGTCATCGCCTAAATCAGCTCCACTCGAAACTAAATGAGCTTCAAAAGGATGTCAAGGTCATTCGCCATCTGCTTGAGTTGGATGAGCGGACACGACTTGAATCTGCGATAAAAGATTTGAGACATGGTACTGAAACGACCAACGCCGATAGTCGAAGCGCTCTACTGATGAACGCCCGAAATATACTAGGTCCGATTAGCCTAAAGTACAGAGCCTTATTGAGTTCGAAGGAAGCTTCTTTGGAAGAAGTGCTAGTAAGTGAGGAGTATTATTTTTTAACGGCCTTAGCTCACGCTCGATGCAGTGCTGAACTACATATGCCAGATGTCGCAGCCAAAGAGATTGCGGAGGTAGAGGCTTTTTGGCAAGCTGAAGCGCGCCATATTGCTAGGCGTCATCTCCTTGGGGATTCGCCGGAGCGTTTTCTGGCTTCCGATTTTTCACAAATGGTCAAGCTAGACGTGCTAATAATTTGGCTAGACTTTGCCTACGCAGAAGAGCGCGGAGTCCATTGGCTTGATGTGCTAAGGCAAAGAACAACGCCTTGGTACGCTCGGAGTTGGAGGGACACATTGCCGAAGCGTTTGGCTAGTGGGGGCATTAAAAGGGAAGAATCACGGATTTTGCCAACTCTACAAAAGCTGACTGCGAAAAACAATTTGCTCTCAGGTTATGTGGAGCAGTATAAGTTGTTTGAAAAGCATGATGTGACACCTTCGGTCTTTCAAGCGCGGATCACGGAAATAGCAAGAGAAAATAACTTAACAGAATATGCCGTTCTGTCGGCATGAGTTCATGCGTTCAATTCTCAAATGATTAACCGTATTTTCGTCTACGGCACCCTCAAACCGGGCGGGCGTAACTACCATCTGGCGCAGGGAGTGACGGGGTCCGAAGCGGGCTACCTCGAGGGCTATACCCTCCTGCACTTCGAGCCTGAAGGCTACCCGGCGATGGTGCCGGGCCAGGGCCGGGTCTACGGGTTCGTCCTGACGTTTGCCGACATCGAGGCGGCGCTTCCTGCCCTCGACGCGCTCGAGGGTTGCCACCTCGAGCCCCCAGAATACGAGCGGGTACGCGTGAACGTGCAGCCGAGCGGCACCGTGGCCTGGACCTACGTCTACATCAACGGGCAGAGGCTTGCGGGCGAGGGGACTTCCCCGGTCGAAGGCGGCGATTGGCCCTATCGATAAGCCTTTACGAAACGAAGGTAATCACGCTATACCTCCGTCGTTTCGTTAGTAGTTCGGAGACCATCCTAATAAGCATAATCTGGTGTCGGGTGTAGCCTTCTAAACGTAAAGAAATCCTGTCCAGAACGGGATAAACCGATTTGACAAGTCTCCCGCGACTGGCCTAGGATGGCCCTTGCGTGTGTTCGGATTTCGTATTCGAACCGTAAGTTGGAGGTGTATGAGTTACCGCGACTGGCATATTATCGATTCGACCCTGCGTGAAGGCGAGCAGTTTGCGCTTGGCAACTTTTCTCTGGCTGACAAGGTCGAGATTGCCAAGGCGCTCGACGCGTTCGGGGTCGAGTATCTGGAACTCACCACGCCGGTCGCTTCGCCCGAGTCCCGCCGCGCCCTCGAGACCATCGCCGGGCTCGGACTGAGCGCCAAAATCCTCACCCATACCCGCGCCAATCTGCACGACGCCATGCTCGCCGCCGAATGCGGCGTCGACGGCGTGGACATCCTCTTCGGTACCTCGTCGGAGCTTCGCGCCTTCTCGCATGGTCGCGACGTCGAGGGCATCATCGAAGAGAGCCTCGAGGTCATCCGCTACGTCAAGTCTCAGGGTCTTAACGTGCGCTTCTCATCCGAAGACACCTTCCGCAGCGACAAGCGCGACCTGCTCAAGGTCTACGCGGCTGCCGACGCAGCCGGGGTCGACCGCGTGGGCCTCGCCGATACGGTCGGGGTCGCCTCGCCGACGCACGTCCGTGAACTCGTCGGGGACGTGCGGGCCATCGTCCACTGCGACATCGAGTTTCACGGGCACAACGACACGGGCTGCGCCATCGCCAACGCCTTCGAGGCAGTACGTGCTGGCGCCACGCATATCGACACGAGCATCATGGGTATTGGCGAGCGTAACGGCATCACGCCGCTCGGCGGCTTTCTGGCACGGATGTTTACCCAGAACCCGCAACGCCTCCAAGCCAAATACAACCTCGAGATGCTCCCGGAACTCGACAGCATGATCGCCCGCATGACCGGCTGTGACATTCCCTTCAACAACTACCTCACCGGGGCCTTCGCCTATAACCATAAGGCCGGAATGCACCTCAAGGCGATCTTCCTGAACCCCGGCTCGTATGAGATCATCCCGCCTGAGGTCTTCGGGGTGTCGCGCACGCTGCAACTCGGCAGCCGCCTGACCGGGCGCAACGCCATCGCGGCGCGAGCTTCAGAACTCGGCGTGGTTCTCTCTCGGGAAGTGTTGGAGGCGCTCACCCGCCAGATCAAGGCGCTCGCCGACCACGGCGACCTGAGCGTCGAGGAAGTCGATGTCCTCATTCGCGCTGCCGCCGACCCCATCGGCTTGGACGCCGAGCCCGAAGAGGTCCTGGCGTGACCTTGGACCTTTCCGGTCTGACGCTCGCCGAGCGCATCCTCTCGGTGCGTGCGGGTCGGCGTGTTCGGGCCGGGGAGCTCGTCGTCGTCGAGATCGATCAGGTCATGGTGGTCGATTCCATCGCGCCCTCGGTCATCAGCCGCATCGAGGACGACCTCGGCGGGCGTGTGCGCAATCCGGAGCGCGTGTCGTTTGTCCTCGATCACGTTGCACCTGCCGCGAACGTCGAGGTTGCCAAGGCTCAGGCCGACGCCCGGCGTTACGCCCGTGAGCGCGGCATCGGCCTCTTCGACGTAGGGCGCGGCATCTGCCATCAGGTGCTGATGGAGGAGGGGCTGGCCCAGCCGGGCGGCATCGTCCTCGGGAGCGACTCGCACTCGACGACCTACGGCGCTGTGGGCTGCTTCGGAACGGGCATGGGCGCGACCGACATCGCGCTCGCCGCTGCGTCGGGCCGCACCTGGCTCAAGGTGCCGGAAACGGTTGTGGTGCGGCTCACGGGCGAGCGACCCGCGGGCGTCAGCGCCAAGGACATTGCGCTGACGATTATTCGGGAATTGACCGCCGAAGGTGCGACCTATGCGAGCCTCGAGCTGCACGTACCCGAAAGCTTTACGCTCTCGGAGCGCATGACGCTTGCCAACCTCGCCGTCGAAGCCGGAGCCAAGGTCGGCCTGGTACCGCCGAGCGGGGAGATTGCAGAATTGTTCGATGTACCTGTGTGGCTCGTCGTGGACCCCGAGGCGCGGTATGAGCGGGTGCTCGATATCGACCTGGGAACGTTGGAGCCAGTCGTAGCCGCGCCGTCCCTTGTCGACAACGTTCACCCCATCGCCGCCTTCGCTGACGTGCACGTCGATCAGGTGTTTGTCGGTAC
>JBMDWS010000042.1:0-8402 GCA_048594695.1 Truepera sp.
CAAAAGCAGTTACACTGGCACTGCTTGTCGGTTGGTTCATACCGGCGCACGCGCAAGAGACGTCCACCGTTACATTGGAACAAGTTCAGAATGCTATAGCTGCCACCGAGAAGCTTGTCCAGGCCGAGGTCGAATCCGGTGACGTGCCTGGCATTGCTATCGGCGTGGTGTTTCAAGACGAACTCGTGTACGCCAAGGGGTTTGGCGTCAGGGACACCCAGAGAAGTGAACCCGTAGACCCCGACACAGTCTTTCAGCTCGCGTCCATCTCCAAACCTGTCGGCTCCACCGTGGTTGCCAGTCTTGTCGATGAAGGCTTTATCTCCTGGAACTCGAGACTTAGCGACCTCGATCCGGCGTTCGCTATGTATGACCCCTGGGTGACGCGCGAAGTCACTATCCGCGACATGTATTCACACCGCAGCGGTCTGCCCGACCACGCAGGCGACCTGCTTGAAGACGTGGGCTACACGCGCCAGCAAGTCCTGCACCGCCTGCGCTTCCAGCGCCCGGTGAGTAGCCTCCGCTCCGCGTATGCCTACACCAACTATGGCATTACCGCTGCCGCCGTAGCAGCGGCTGGTGTGACGGGCAAGACCTGGGCAGAGCTTTCCGAAGACCGCCTCTACGAGCCACTCGGAATGGACGCCACAAGCTCACGCTTTTCGGATTTCATGGCGCAACCCAACAAAGCTTTGGGACACGTGCTAAAGGACGGCAACTGGGTACACGAAAAGCAGCGGCAACCCGACGCTCAGTCACCCGCAGGCGGCGTGAGCTCGTCGGTCAACGACATGGCCAAATGGATACGCCTGCAGCTTTCTGGCGGGACGTTCGAGGGTAAACGGATCGTCTCCGAGCAGGTACTGGCCGAGACTCATAAGCCGGTAATCTTCAGGAACTTCAGCCCGTTCGATGGCCTGCCGGGGTTCTACGGCTTGGGCTGGAACGTGAGCTACGACGCTCAGGGCCGGCTGCGGACAGGTCACTCGGGAGCATTTGCGATGGGCGCAAGTACGAGCGTCAACTTGGTCCCCGCCGAAGGGTTAGGGATCGTCATTCTCACTAACGGCTCGCCGACGGGCGTAGCAGAGGCGCTCTCCACGATATTCCTCGAGCGCGCACTCTACGGCGAGCTCACGCAAGACTGGCTCAGCCTCTTTAAGGGCATTTTCGCCCAAATAGCTCAGGAAGAGGACCTTACGCCCCAGTACGCCTCCAAGCCGACACAGGTTGCGCGTGCCTTGTCAGACGAGGCTTACCTTGGCACCTATAGCAACTCGTTTTATGGCGATATCGAGGTCATCGCCCAAGGTAACGGTCTGGCTGTTGTCGAGGGTCCGAAAAAGATGACCTTCGCCATGACGCATTTCGACCGCGACACCTTTACCTATGCTACGCAAGGCGAGAGCGCGGTTGGGACAGCAGGCATCTTCTTCCACATCGGAGCGGACGGCAAAGCAACCAGCGTGACGATAGAAAACCTCGACGCTTACGATCAGGGGACGTTTACAAAAGTGTCGGATCAATAAGCGCGTAAGAGTCCGCGGCAGCACAGCGAAAGGCAGGGAGGCCGATAAATGGCCTCCCTGCCTTTCGCTCTCTCGCATGTTACCCACGAACACCTGTTTGTCCGAAGTCTATGGGCTGTGCACTGCCTAGATCCATAAGTGGCTTATGCCGGGGCGCCTACTTACGTTATACTAACTACAAGCTCACCACCGACTCGAGACCTGGCTTCAACGAAACGATCGCGGCACTACTTCCCGAACTCCTACAAGGTGTTATCCGACGTTGAGTCACCTGCCTCCCTGCTTGAGTGAAAGCGCTTACAAACAGTCCCTAGAGGCGGGTCTGTGCTGGCGTGACGAGGGGATAAAGACCAACACGTGCCTTTACTAGACACCAAATTTCATATCCCCACCTTGAGCGCTCGAGTGACGCCGCGACCGCGACTTCTTACTATGTTGCAAAACGCTCCAGGAGCGAATCTTGTTTTGGTTTCAGCGCCAGCCGGGGCAGGAAAGTCCACACTGGTAGCCGCCTGGCTTCAGCAGCTCGACATTCCGACGGCTTGGTTGTCCCTCGAGCCCAGCGATAACGACCTGGGACAGTTTCTCAGCTACCTGATCAGCGCCCTACAACGGCGCGAGCCAAGGATCGGGGCCGGGCTTCTGGAAAATCTGAGGCAGCGAAGCCCAGAAAATGTCGCGTCGTTGCTGATTCAGCTCACCAACGACCTCGCGCGCCTCGAAGGTCGCCTCGTTCTGGTCCTCGACGACTATCATGTTTTGACCGATCGGCGTATTCACAGTGCAACCAGTTTTCTCCTGGATCATCTGCCGCCTCAAGTCAGTATCGTCATCGCGACCCGTAGCGATCCTCCCCTGTCCCTCTCCCGGCTGCGCGTCCGAAACCAGCTTCTGGAGATTCGGGGACTCGACCTGCGCTTCGACAGGGTGGAAACCACGCACTTCCTGAACGGCATCCTGGGTCTCGAGCTGTCCGCCGCTACCGTGGCTCGCCTGGAGACTCACACCGAAGGCTGGATTGCCGCCCTGCAACTCGCGGCGCTCGCACTTACCGCGCAAGCCGACAAGGAAGCGTTCGTAGAGGACTTTACCGGCAGTCACCGTTATCTGGTGGACTACCTGGTCGACGAGGTGCTCAGCCTTCAATCGCCTCAGATGCAGACGTTTTTGCAGCGCACTGCCATCCTGACACGCTTTTCCGCGCCGCTCTGCGAAGCCGTCGCCGGTCAGGCAACGAGCACGGAGAGGCTGGGTCGGCTCGAGGCGGCCAACCTGTTTCTCATACCTCTGGATCACGAACGCCGGTGGTACCGCTACCATCACCTTTTTGCCGAATTCCTGCGGCACCGTCTGCGCGAAGCCGAGTCGGATCAGATTCCCGAACTGCACCGCCGCGCCAGTGCCTGGTTCGAACAGGAGGGCTGGACCGACGAGGCCATTCGTCACGCCTTATTTGCCCACGATCAGGCACGTGCGGCCCGCCTTATCGACGAGGTAGCCGCCGATCTGGGGGCGCGGTGGAACAATGCGCAGCTCATCAAATATGCCAGCGAACTGCCGCTGGAGCAACTCGAGTTTTTCCCTCGCCTGTGCATCTACTACGCCTGGGCACTGACCAATACCGGGCAGCTGGAAACCTTGAGGCGCATCTTGGGTACTGTCGAGCGTAGCCAGATCCACGCGGTCAACCCCCGCGCTGTAGCCGCGTGCGTCGTAACTTTGCGCGCCTACGAAGCGCTGCGCGACCTTGCGTTCGGCGACGCGACGCGCCTGTGTCAGCAAGCTCTGGATATTCTCGGCGAGGAGGGGAAAACCAGCGCCGACACCGAGGACAGATGGGTTCTCATCTGCGCGACCAACCTTCTGGCCTATATCTGCCTGTTTAGCGACCCTCGCCGCGCGGCCCACCTCTACCCTGTCGGCTTGGCGCTGTGTCGGGATTTTGGCAATATGGCGGGTGCCGCCAACAGTGCAGCACGTTTGGCACGTGCGAAACATCAGTTGGGACAATTGCGCGAAGCAGCAAACATCCTCGAGAAGGGACTTGCGGCGCTCGAGTCCAGGCGGGACAGCCGCACCAAAAACGGCGTGGGGGTCAATGTCGGGGAACTTCACCTCGTCATGGGTAGACTCCACTACGAATGGAACTTGCTCGGTGAAGCCGAAGCCTTTATCGAACGGGCAAGGCAGCTTAATGAGTTGTCGGGCTTTCCGCCCGTTCTGGCACTCGAGATCGAAACTTCTCTCCACCTTTATCTGGCACAAAAGAACCTGCCGGCGGCTTATCTGTGCCTGGAGAAACTCGAGCGGCTACGCACAGAAACCCAGCCCGACGACCGTCTCTCCCAGTTGAATTTCGAGGTAATGGCAATGAACGGCAGGCTCGCACTCGCGGCCTACGAAAGGGAGCCCTCACCCTCGCTGGCTGAGGTGGCGCGTTGGGTCAGAGCACGCCAGCTGCGTAGCCAGGACACGTTCGAGTATCCGCTCGAGGGCGCTTACAGCATTCTGGCTCGGCTTTTACTGGCTCAGCATAAGCCTACCGAGGCGCTCCCACTGCTAGAACGCCTGACCCTGGCGGCTCGAGCCGATGAAAGAACAAGCGACCTCATCCGTTACCGTCTCTTACAGACGCTCGCACGGCATTCTCTGGGGCAGACGGACGAGGCGCTAGAAATCTTGCACTCTACGCTGGACCTTGCTGAATCCGAAGGGTACTGCCGCAGTTTCGTAGACAGGGGGCTAACCCTGTATGCGCTCATGCAACAGCTCGCCCGTCATCACCGCACGGCCTATTTGGAGACGCTCCTGAACGCCTTTACAGACACGGATGGGCTTTTATATGTCCCGCCCCAAGCGTCGACTCAGATACCTTGGGGCGAAACGCTCAATGAGCGCGAGCAGTCCGTGTTGCGCCTCTTGGCGGTGGGTCATTCGCACAAAAAGATCGCCCGGGAGCTTCAGCTTTCGCCCAACACCGTGAGGTGGTACATGCAGAGCCTGTATTCTAAATTACAGGTAAGCAACCGTACCGAGGCGCTTAATCGCGGTAGGGACGCGGGCCTCCTCTAGCGACGCCCATCCATTTGCAAGGTGACCCGCACCGGCGCGTGGGTCTAGGCTGATGACCTATGGGGCGCTTTCGCTCACTACACTACGAAATCCGGGTGGAAGGGCATCTCGACCCGAGCCACAGCGCGTGGCTCGGGAACCTGCACTTGGACCCCGACTTCTATCAGGACCGGGCTATCACGATCCTGAGTGGCTTACTTGCCGACCAGGCGGCTCTCTACGGGGTACTGGACAAACTCCAGGCCTTGGGCGTGGTGCTGCTCGAGGTCACGCGACTCGAGCCCTGAGGGAGGTTGGCGACCTTTGACTCCCGCCCTTGGCTCCCGTGGTCCTTGCACGATGTTGCGTGCGGCACTAACGTGGACGTACCCGGAAAAACCGCACACAGCCTAAACTGTGTGCGGTCCAAAACTCATGCGTTCCTACACGCCTGCTTGTGCCCGCTCGCGGTTCAAAATCGCTCGCAACACGGTCTGCAAAATCCCGCCGTTGCGGTAGTAGTCGATCTCGACCGGGGTATCGAGACGACATATGACCTCGAACGAGAAGGTGCTGCCGTCCTCCCGCGTTGCCTCTACCGTCAAGCGCGCCTTGGTTTTGACATCGTCCGACACGTGCACGTTAAAGGTTTCGTTGCCCGTTAGACCCAGCGAGGCTGCGTTTTGACCCTCGACGTACTGCAGGGGCAGCACACCCATCCCCACGAGGTTCGAACGGTGAATGCGCTCGTAAGACTCAGCGATGACCGCTTTTGCTCCCAGCAGGAAGGTCCCTTTTGCGGCCCAGTCTCGAGACGAACCCATGCCGTAATCATTGCCGGCCAGCACGATGGTCGGCGTATTCGTCTCGCCATACTTGAGAGACGCCTCGTAGATGCTTGTCACTTCAGCTGTAGGCAGGTAGGTCGTGTAGCCACCCTCGGTACCGGGGGCCATCTGATTCTTGAGGCGGATGTTGGCAAAGGTTCCGCGGGTCATCACGCGGTCGTTGCCGCGCCGCGACCCGTACGAGTTGAAGTCCTTGGGCTCGACACCCTGCTCCTGCAAGTAGAGCCCGGCGGGGCTGGTCCGCGCAATCGCTCCGGCGGGCGAAATGTGGTCGGTCGTGACCGAGTCGCCGACCTTGACAAGCACCCGCGCCCCCTCGATGGGTGCAATAGGCGTGAGTTCCATACTCATGCCCTCGAAGAAGGGTGGCTCCTGGATGTAGGTGCTGCTCCGGTCCCAGGCGAATAGGTCGCCACCCTTGACGGGAATCTCGTTCCACATCGCATTCGACTGTTCGATCCCGTCGTAGAGGCGCTTGAAGACTTCGGGGGTGATGGCCTTGTTCATCCCATCGGTGATGTCTTCGAAGGTCGGCCAGAGGTCGCGCAGGTACACGTCCTGCCCGTCTTTACCCTGACCGAGCGGCTCCGTACTCAGGTCGATGTCGACAGTCCCGGCAATCGCGTAAGCCACCACCAGGGGCGGCGAGGCGAGATAGTTCGCTCGGACGTGCGGGTTGATGCGGCCCTCGAAGTTGCGGTTCCCTGAGAGCACCGACGCCGCAACGAGGTCGCCCTCGGTGATCGCCTCGACGACCGGCTCGGGCAGCGGTCCCGAGTTGCCGATGCAGGTGGTGCAACCGTAACCGACAGTGTAGAAGCCTAGCTTCTCCAGGTACGGCGTCAGGCCGGTAGCGTCGAAGTACTCGGTGACGACTTTCGAGCCCGGTGCGAGTGACGTCTTGACGTACGGTTTGACGCTGAGGCCCGCCTCGACGGCTTTCTTGGCGAGCAGCCCCGCAGCCATCATGACTGAAGGGTTCGAGGTATTGGTGCAGCTCGTGATGGCAGCGATGACCACGTCGCCGTGCCGTAGCGTGTGCGCCTCGCCTTTCATATGCAGGGTCCCGGTCTGGCTGAGCTGCTCACGGTTCAGACCGAACCCACGGCTCTCGACAGGCTTGGTCAGCCCTTCTTGCCACTCGCGCTTCATGTCCGACAGCAGCACGCGGTCCTGCGGGCGCTTGGGTCCGGCAAGCGAAGGCTGCACCGCCGCGAGGTCGAGCTCGAGCGTGTCCTGGAACTCGGGGTCGGGCGTGTCGTCTGTTCGAAAGAGGCCCTGCGCCTTGCTGTAAACCTCTACTGCCTCGATCTCGTCCTCGAGCCGTCCCGTCTGGCGCAAGTAGCGCAGCGTCTCCGCGTCCACCGGGAAAAAGCCCATCGTCGCGCCGTACTCGGGAGCCATGTTGGCAATCGTGGCGCGGTCGGGCAGGGACATACTCGAAAGCCCCGATCCGTAGAACTCGACGAACTTGCCGACAACACCCTTTTGCCGCAGCATCTGCGTCACCACGAGCGCGAGGTCGGTCGCTGTCGAGCCTTCGGGCAGTTTTCCGGTCAGCTTGAAACCCACCACCTCGGGCGTGAGCATGTAGATGGGTTGCCCGAGCATGACGGCTTCGGCCTCGATGCCGCCGACCCCCCAGCCGACGACGCCGAGGCCGTTGATCATGGTGGTGTGCGAGTCGGTCCCGACGAGCGAATCGGGGTACATGACAGGCTCACCCTCCTGCTCGCTCGTCTGCACACCTTTGGCGATGTACTCGAGGTTCACCTGATGCACGATGCCCGAGGCCGGCGGCACCACGCCGAAGTTGTCGAAGGCCTGCTGGCCCCAGCGCAAAAACTCGTAGCGTTCGAGGTTACGCTCGAACTCGATGGCGGCGTTGTTGGCGAGGGCGAAGGGCGAATCGTACTCGTCCACCTGCACGGAGTGGTCGATCACGAGGTCGACTGGAATCTGCGG
Source organism: Truepera sp. (assembly GCA_048594695.1). Lineage (GTDB taxonomy): Bacteria > Deinococcota > Deinococci > Deinococcales > Trueperaceae > Truepera. Next base: position 7,397 of record JBMDWS010000042.1, read on the forward strand.
ATTGATCGCCTGCGGGTTGCCGCCCATGCGCTCCATCGCGCTCCGGAGGGCGGCCAAGTCCACCACGGCGGGCACGCCGGTAAAGTCTTGCAGGATGACCCGCGCGGGCTTGAAGGGAATCTCGACCTCGGCAGGCTTTTCGGCGTTATAGGCCGCGAGAGCGCGCACGTCCTCGGCCGTCACGTCGTAGCCGTTTTCGTTACGTAGCAGCGACTCGAGCAGAACCTTGATCGAGAAGGGCAGATTGTCGACCGCACCGAGCCCTTGTTCCTTCAGGGCCGCGAGACGGTAGTAGCCCACCGTGCTCGAGCCTAGCTGCAGCGTGTCTTTTGCACCGAATGAATTCTTAAAGGTTGCCATCGCGCCTCCTTGCACTTTGTCTCTATCCTAAGCGGATTGAGAAGACTTTGCCGCTGTGTCATCTGGTATTTCTGATACCTCGGGCCAGGGGCGGAGCCGCGCCTCACCGTGGATAAAGAAGGTTTCCGTCTTCCCCACCGACGCCTGCCAGCCAAGCTTGGAAAGCGACTGCTCGAGCCGCTCGGGTTCATAGAACACTTTAACGATGTCGAAGGTGCGACCGTCGTCCAAACGGCGCGTTACCGTGGTCGCCTCCGGGCTGCCTAACGTGTGATCCCGGGGGGTACTCGCCTGTTCGTAGCGTGAATCGATGAAAAAGACGCGCCCATCGGGTTTGAGCGCACGCTGCACCATCTGCCAGAAGGTCGCAAAACGCTCCGGCGGCACATGCGAAAGCCAGAAGGAGAAAAACACCGTGTCGAAGGTGCGCGTCGGCTGCCACTCAAAAAGGTCGGCCTCGAGGTAGGCAATCCCCACGTCGGGCAGCCGCGCCCGGTTGTGCGCGATGACCTCCGGCGAGGCGTCCACCGCTGTGAGGGACGTGCAGTAACGCACCAGCCGCTCCGTCCACCAGCCCGTACCGCAGGCGAGTTCCAGAATGTCGCCGTGTGGCCCGAAGGCCTGGAGCGCCCGCTCGAGCGCCTCT
>JBMDWS010000420.1:0-7626 GCA_048594695.1 Truepera sp.
GTGCAGAAAAATACCGGTCTGAAACCTGTTGTTATGGGCAAACTGCTGCAGCGATCTGTCGATAAAGCTCTCGGTGTCCTCGAGGCGCTCTGTCAGCGCGGCCCAGGGCAAGTACGGGCGCAGATGCTCGCGGTTGGCGACCGTCAGCGCGAAAAGCATGGGCGCGTGGCGGCGCTCTAAAAGGCGCAGCTCGAGGTCGTCGTCGACCTTTAGAGTGAACACGCGCTAGGCCAGCGGCTGCCGGTACGACGCGGCGTAGCGCCCGGTTATGAAGTGCTCGAGCTGCCGCTCGATGTCGCCCAGCAGACTGCTCGCGCCGAAGCGGAAGAGGTCGGGCTCGAGCCAGGGCCGCCCGAGTTCCTCTTTCATGAGCGAGAGCCAGAGCAGGGCTTCCTTGGCGGTCTTGATGCCGCCCGCAGGTTTGAAGCCGATATAGTAGCCCGTGCGCTCGACGTACTCGCGCAGCGCCCGGATCATCACCAGGCTCACTTCGGGCGTGGCATTCTCGGTTTCCTTGCCTGTCGAGGTCTTGATAAAGTCGGCCCCTGCCATCATCGCCACGAGGCTGGCCTTATAGACGTTTCTGAAGGTGCCGAGTTCACCAGTTGCGAGAATGGCCTTCATGTGTGCCTCGCCGCAGGCTTCGCGAAAGGCCCGGACTTCGTCGTAGAGGGCTTCCCAGTTGCCCGCTAGAACGTGCTCGCGGGTGATGACAATGTCGATCTCTGCCGCCCCCTCGTCGACGGCGTAGCGAATCTCCTCGAGCCGTAGCGGCAGGGGCATGAGGCCCGCCGGAAAGCCCGTCGCCACCGAGGCCACGGGGATACCGGACCCCTCTAGTGCCCGCACAGCGTGACCGACCATCGTCGGATAGACGCACACCGCCCCGACAGTCAAGCCCGTATCGGCCATGCCCAGAGCCGCCATAATCTCCTCGCGCACCGGATTCCGAGCCTTCGCGCAGAGGCGCTCGACACGGCCCTTCGTATCATCCCCGGCGAGCGTCGTTAGGTCGATCAGCGTAATGGCCCGGAGGAGCCACGCCGCCTGAAACGCCTTTTTGACGGTGCGCCGACCCGGCAGCGTAGCAGTCCGGCGTTCGACAGCGCTGCGGTTGACCTGCACGCCCTCGAGCCAGCCCAGCTCGAGCCCTGTTCCCGGATTTCGCGGATGGTGCGCGGGGGTTGTCTCCGTTATGCCCAATGCCTCTATTGCCATGACGTGTCTCCCTAGAATGTCAGTGTAGCGCAGGCCGAAGCGACCGGCAGTGGGCTAACCTGAGGCGTGGGGCACTTTTACCAGGTACAGATGCCGCTGGGGTTATGTAACGTGACGCTCGAGCGAGGCGGCCTCGATCTCGACGAGCGGGGGGGCTTTCGGGCGTGCTGGGCCGCGGACACAGCAGCGAAAACGGATACGCTCGGGCTCGAGGCTTTTCGCGACGTGGTCAAAGCTGAACTCGCGGCGCAGTACCGGCTCCGGCACAGCCGCGACCCTGGCACCGTCATGCTCAACCTCGCCAGCCACCAGTTCATCGACGACCTCATCGGCTGGACCCGGCTCAACTGGCGCCCTCAGCGATAGGCGCCCATCTCGGTTTGCCTGGGATTGGCAAGGTAAGATGCTCTAGATTTCAGGACACGCTACTCTAAATATAGACCTTGGCAAGCGCCGCGTCGAGAGGTAAAACTCTGTATTCGTAACCACCCGGCGCATGGCCCCAAAAGGGTCGCCCTATGCTCTATTATCACAGGTGAAGGAGGTGGCGTTATTCCAAACCCACACCTTGAAGCTGCGGTTTTTTAGGCCACTTGAGGCTCGAGCGCGTATCTGCTTTACGCAGAAACAAGGGAGCAGGAAAAGGCCGAAAACCGCAGCTTACTTTTGTGCCACGCCCCGAGGCGACCCCTCCCGCACGACCAGGACGATCCGCTGACTGGTGTCGCGCACAGCGCGGCAGACCGACACTCCGAAGAAAAAAATCTGCGCCGAATAGAACATCCACAGCAAAAAAACCACGAGCGATCCGGCTGCCCCGTACGCGCTGCTAAGTGCGCTCTCAGCGATATACGCGCCCATCAGCCAGCGCCCCAGCAAAAAGAGTAGGGCCGTCACGATAGAGCCCAGCCACACATCGCGCCAACGCACGCGGGTCGCAGGCAGATACTTGAACAGCAGCGCCAGCACCAGGGTCAACAAAATGAAGCCGAGCCCGGTTTCTAGAAGCTTCAGGAGCATGATGGGCGCGTTGTGGTCGCGCAGATACTGCCCGCCTGCGCTTAGGTAGGTGCTTAACGTTAGGGTTCCGACCAGAAAGATACCGATCCCCAGAATCAGCAGGATCGAGATCACCCGGTTCCAGACGAAGGTCAGGATCGTTTCGCGGCGGCTCGAGGCGGGACCGATTCCCCAGAGTATGTTGGCAGCGGCCCGCAACTCGACAAACACGAGCGACGCGCCAAAGAGCAGCACGCCCAAGCCTATAGCCGAGGTGATGATCCCGGTACTCGTCTGATAGGCACGAAACGCGTTGGCGAAAAGGCTTTGCAGCACCCGGACGATCTGGTCGCTTTCCGGCCCCAGCGCAAGCTGCACCTGCTCGATAATCCCCTGCTGCACCTCGGCACGGCTCAGGAATACGCTCGTCACGCCGACCGCGACGATCAGAAGGGGAGCCAGGGAGAGGACCGTATAAAAGGCGAGCGCCGCCCCAAGACGTGGCGCACTATGCGTCTGCCACAAGACGCCCGCCTTGGTAAAAATCCGCAAGAGTCGCCGCACCGTGTCCTTTCGCTTCACCTGCTCTACGCCCAGTTTACCCTCGCACCGGGCGCGTGCGGGAGGGCCTATAGCGGTGCTTCGGGTGCGCGGCTAAACAGGTGGAAGGAACTCGGATCGAGGGTTTTAGGATCGAGGTGAATGCAGGCGAAGGTAGGCCCGCTCGGTCTGCACTTCGAAAGGGTAGGCCGGGCGTACCCACGTTGTCTCGAGCTCGAGGCCCGCTTCGCTGGCATAACCGGCCATCTCCGCGAGGCCAAAGAACGTAAAACCAAGCGAAACAGGCTTCTCGAACCACGTGTCTATGTGCGTCACCCCTTCCCCGATATGGAACGAGATCAGAAGGGGACCGCCAGGACGGAGTACGCGGCAGAGTTCGGTAAAAACCGCAGTGATTTCTTGGCGCGGGATATGGATGAGCGAGTAAAACGCGGCGGCGCCCACGAGTGCACAGTCCGGTAACGGCAGCGCCCGCACGTCGGCAACCTCGAATCGGATGGACGGATTGCGGTCGCGTGCCAGTTCCACCATCCGGGGCGAGAGGTCGAAACCGAGCCCCTCGATGCCCCTCTCCGGCAGTCCCTGCTCGGTTAGAAACCGCGCCACCTGGCCCGGGCCACAACCGATGTCCGCGACGATGCCGGGTCCGGCGAGATCCTTTGCGAACGCCGTAAGCACGTCCCTGTCGAACGGCTTTTTCTCGAGTTCCAGGTAGTACTGATCGGCATAAGCATCCGCAACGACGTCGTAGGCTTCCGCTGTCCCCTCGTGAACGGGTCCGTCAGGCATAGGGCACTACACCGCGCTTGTGCCCTCCTGTCAAACTTACAAGATCGACTTCTCAAGACACTTAGGTATTGACCTAAGCATTTCTCACTGCTATACTTAGGTCGATGCCTAACAGTCATCCCGATCTCGATAACACGTTTGGAGCACTCGCCGACCCGACGCGGCGGCTCGTACTAGAAAGGCTGAGCCGGGGCCCGGCTTCGGTCAGCGAACTCGCCAAGCCGTTCGAGATGGCACTGCCGTCATTTATGCAGCATTTACGGGTGTTGGAAAGGAGCCGTTTGGTTCACTCGAAAAAAATCGGACGGATACGCACGTTCTACCTCGTCCCGCAAAATCTCGAGGGCGCTGGCTCATGGTTAGGAGCGCAGCTCGAGGTCTGGAAGCAGAGGCTCGATCAGTTCGACACCTACGTCACCGAACTCGAAAAGGAGCAAAACCATGAGTGACCCTGACTATTTCGCCATCGACCCTACGCTCGACCTCGTTCTGGAGCGGAGCGTCGACGTGCCTGCCGAACTCGTCTGGCGTGCCTGGACCGAGCCCGAGCACGTTAAAAAGTGGTTTGCCCCTGCACCCTGGACCATCAGCGAGTGCACCATCGACCTCCGGCCCGGTGGGCAGTTCTACACCGTCATGCAGTCGCCGGAGGGCCAATCTTTCCCCAATATGGGCTGCTTTCTGGAGATCGTGCCCAATGAGAAACTCGTCTTTACCAACGCCCTCACGCCCGGTTACCGCCCGAGCGCCGAGCCCTTTTTTACAGCGATCGTGACGCTCGAGCCGACTGCCAACGGGACTAAGTACACCGCCGTGGCTCGCCATAAGGACCCCGCCGGACGCGAACAGCACGAGGCAATGGGCTTTCACGAAGGCTGGGGACTGACTTTCGATCAGCTCGCCGATCTCGCCAGAACGTTGGCTTGAAAGCGGTCTGCATCCTGCCCCCAAATAGTGAGGCGTCCGCGTTGAGCCTGCTACAGACCCCGTGCACGTGGATGATTTGACCGGGTAACCCCTGAGCAGGAACAGTGTGGCTGGAGCAAAAAGGGTTGTAAACGGTTCGATCTCACAACCTCAAAGGAGTTTACACCTGTGTCGGAAACACCGAAAGCCAAAGGTCCCGCTTCATACTTCCCCTCCATCGAAAAGAAGCATGGCAAGTCCATCGAACACTGGATGACCGTCCTGAAAGAGGCGGGAGACCTAAAGCACCTCGAGATGGTCACCTTCCTCAAAACAGAACACGGCTTCGGGCACGGTCACGCGAACGCTCTTGTCGCCCATTACCGGGAGCAGAAAAAGGCGTAAAGCGCCAGAATTACAGCCTGCGGAACGCCAAGCTGTTCGACCGGGCGCTTGTAGTCGCCTGGCCAGCAGGTCTCCTGAGTCGAGAATCCGTTGCACTCTACGCGTCTCTCAAACAGCTCTCTGGACCGGCGCTGCGTGGTACGCCGGACATCCGTTCTGAGTGGTTAGCAAATCGCCTCTTGCCCTGCACGGGCTCGAGCTTGTCCACAGCGTCAGAGCGCATAGTCTTGCTCGGGAGCTGACCCAGATTGCCCTAGCAAGCCTCTTCAGCAGCCAGGCTTCAATTCGTGAGCCGTCGGCCCCTGGCGCCGCGACACATGGGCCAGACGGTATCATGGCCCCATGACGTTGAAGGGCGAAGGCAAAGGGCCGCTGCCGCCGCTGCTCGTGCAGTACGCCGAACTCTGTGAGCAGTACCCGGACTACCTCGTGCTCTTTCAGGTCGGCGACTTTTACGAGACCTTCGGCGAAGAGGCCGAACGCTTCGCCCGCGCCATCAATATCACCCTGACCCACAAGACGAGCAAAGACTTCACCACACCCATGGCCGGAATACCCGTTCGCAGCGCCGACACGTACCTCGAGAAGCTCCTGCGGCTCAATATCTGCGTCGCCATCGCCGACCAGACCGAAACTCCAGCGACCGCCGAGGGTCTCGTCAAGCGCGAGGTCACCCAACTCGTCACGCCCGGCACCGTGACCGACGACAAGCTGCTGCGCCCGGACGCGAACTATCTGGCTGCGGTCGCGACTGGCGAAGGATACGGGCTCGCGCTCCTCGACGTAACCACGGGCGAATTTCGCGGCACACTCCTTTACAGCAAGGGCACGCTGTTTGACGAACTCCGGCGCTACCGCCCCGCCGAGCTACTGCTCGCCCCCGAACTCTACGCACAGGAAGCCTTTCGGGAGGCGTGCAGCGAACGCTTCGCGGTGATGGTCACGAAGGGCCGCTTCGAGGAGGACACCGCCGAGGGAACGCTCGCCGGGCACTTCGGCACGGTGCCGCAGGGAGCTGAACACGCGCTCCTCCGCGCTGCCGGGGCTGTTCTCTCCTACGCCCTCGCCACGCAGCGCGGGCAACTCGCACAGGTCACGCGCTTTTTGCGCTACGACCCGAGCGCGTTTATGCAGGTCGGGGAGACGGCACTCGGGACGCTCGAGGTTTTCCACGCTAACAGCACCCAGAACGGTGCTGCCGGAAGCGAAGCCCGCACGCTGCTGAGCATTCTTGACACGACTCGCACCGCGCCGGGACGCAGACTCTTGCGCGCCTGGCTGCGCCACCCGCTACTGGAACAACCCCTTATCGAAACGCGTCAGGACGCCGTCGAGGCGTTCGTGCGCGATACCGTGCTGCGCCGCGAGGTTCGTAAAGCCCTCTACAAGCTGCACGACCTGGAGCGCCTTGCCTCGAAGCTCGTCACCGGCCGGGTCAACGCCCGCGACCTCTGCGCTCTGGCACGGAGCCTCGCGCTCGTTCCCGACCTGCGGCACCTTCTGGCAGCGCGCAGCGAACGTGCGCTCGTCAACCTGACCGCGCGGCTTAGTGGTCTGAGTGACGTCGAGGAGCGCATAGCAGCGGCCCTGGTCGAGAACCCGCCCCTGAAACTCACCGAGGGTGGCATGATTCGCAGCGGCTTCGACAGCGAACTCGACGGCTTCCGGGCACGTGCCGAGGCGGGGCGCGCCTGGATCGCTGAGCTCGAGGCGACAGAGCGGCGGGCCACGGGCATTCCTACCCTCAAGATCGGCTTCAACGGGGTGTTTGGCTATTACCTCGAGGTGACCCGGCCCTATTACGATCAGGTGCCGGACTCCTACCGGGCTATCCAGACCCTCAAAGACCGCCAACGCTACGTGCGGCCCGACCTGCGCGAGCGCGAACGCGACATCCTGCGCGCCGAGGAAGCTGCAAGGGGCCGGGAATACACAGTCTTTGGCGAGCTGCGCGGTGAGCTTGCCCCGGTCGCAGAAACGGTGCGCGAACTGGGCGCAGTGCTGGCCGAACTCGACACCTATAGCGCTCTCGCCGAAGTCGCCGCTGAGGGGGGCTACTGCCGCCCCACGTTTGCCGAGGGGACGCTCGAGATCATCGCTGGACGCCACCCTGTCGTCGAGCAGTTTCATCCCTTTATCCCGAACGATCTCTCGCTTTCGCCCCAAGCGCGGCTCGTCATCCTGACCGGACCGAACATGTCCGGCAAATCGACCTATCTGCGACAGGCGGCGCTCATCACCCTGCTCGCTCAGATCGGCTCGTTCGTCCCGGCAGAACGGGCGGTTTTACCGCTCTTCGAGCGCATCTATACCCGCATCGGCGCGTCGGACGATATCGCCGGGGGCCGCAGCACCTTCATGGTCGAGATGAGCGAACTCGCCGCCATCTTGCAAAACGCCACACCCAAAAGCCTCGTGCTTTTAGATGAAATCGGGCGCGGTACGAGCACCTTCGACGGGCTGGCGCTGGCGTGGGCCGCTGCGGAGTACCTCGAGGCGCGGGCAGGCTGCTATACACTTTTTGCCACCCACTACTTCGAACTCACAGCGCTCGAGGGTCGCCTCGCCTCGGCCCGTAACTTCCACGTCGCAGCCAAGGAAGAAGCGGGCGGCCTGACCTTCTATCACCAGGTCTTGCCCGGCCCGGCGTCCAAAGCCTACGGCCTCGAGGTCGCACAGCTCGCGGGCGTTCCGGCGAGTGTTTTGGAACGCGCCAGAACCGTATTGGCAGGGCTCGAGGCCCGGGGG
>JBMDWS010000421.1:0-7177 GCA_048594695.1 Truepera sp.
ACCCTAAGCTCTCGCATCACTTCGCGCGCGCCCAGGCGCGACCCTCCCCCCTGCACATTACCCGTGCGCGAGCGGGCAGCACCACCGCTCGCAAGGAGGTGTTGTACGAAGCCTGGTAGGTTACTTATCGGCCTGGCGGTACTTCTCGCCCTGGCCTCTGCCGCGCTCCCCAGCTTGATCGCCTGACGAACAACCTCTACACCGTGACTCTGGATGATCTCGCGAGGATCCTGGAGGTACCCTATATCCCGCAATTTCCCTTCGAGTTCCACAATCTCAGGCGACGGGACGTCCTGCGCGTCGTCTAGCAGCGGGAGGAGCGGCGACACGGCGGGCTTGAATGTCAGGTTGAACCTCACCTGCTGGATAGATCGACCCTTGCGCAGCGCGTCGAAGGTGAACCTGAGCCTGCCATGCGTCTCGAACTCCTCTTGCGCACGCTCGAGCATCTTTCTGAAGTCGCGCCACGCTTTGTATTTTTCGGCCCAGACTTTTTTCGACCCCTTCTGCTCGAGCGTGCGCATTCCCAGGCTGAACTTCAGGTCAGCGATGTCGTAAGTCAGCAGCCTCTTCTCGCCGCCGTGGCTGTCGTGCCACAGAAGCTCGTAGAGCCGCTGGCCGTTGAACGACTCCATAGGCAGCAGATCCAGAAGCGGGATGGTGTTGTAGCGCTCGCGCAGCTCGAGCAAAAGGGGGGCAAGTTCTTCGTTCAACCTGATCTTGACGTACGACTCTCCCAGCTCGCTCGACTCGTTAGGGACATACTCGGCCACGGTCGTCCACTGAAACTCCTTGAACCCGCCGTTTTCAGTCGTTACATACACGAGCCGCCGCAGAAGCCCACGCGCTGCACGTTCAGCGCGCGCGTATGGGTTTGAACCCAGGTGAGCGGTAAGCTCACTCATACGAATTTTGTGGGTGAACAGCTCAGTATCACTGCTTTTGATTCTGGACATAGCCAGTAGCAGCAACCTTTTTTCGTTGAGGTCGAGTTCCTGACCACTCCTGGCAAGAGCGTTGGCCTGCCTGATGCGTGCCTTGCGGACCTCCAGGTTCAGCGCGTGATCGTTGTCTTCGGTGGCCATTCCCTCTCCCCTGCTTCCCGTGCTAAGAGTCATTTAAGAGGACGCAAAAGTGGAAACGCTATGTGACAAACATACCACAGGATCAAAATACAGTGGGACGTTCTTGGGGTATTTCTCCACCTAAGGCCACACAACGAACAATCTGCCCACAGTTCGTTCCCGTGTGTCAATGAACGCATGTTTGGAGCATTATCCAGATCACAAAAAGCGAAGGTCTAAGCAGCCCCTTGCACCATTTCCAAACGGCATTACCTCGACGAATAATCTGCCCACATTAGCAAACTATTTGCCCACAGTTGACGAATAATCTGCCCACATTAGCAAACTATTTGCCCACAGTTGACGAATAATCTGCCCACAGATAGCGAATAATTTATCCACTTTACACGAATTATTTGTCCTCGTATGCAGTGAGTTAAAGCGTCAGGGACAGAGGAAATGCCACTTGACAAATATATAAATCTAGAATATCTAAAATCTATATAAAACCAACAACATCAAGAAGTTCCAAGTTTTAGGTAGCTAACAGTTCCTATTGTTGCTTTTTTAACCGAAAAAAACTTGTTATATTTTTACCTTTATAGGGTTGCCCCTAAATCATTTCAACAACCGGAGATCTATGCAAGTCGAAAGAATTTGTTTACCCGCAACGAACGATTTGCCCACACTTCTTACTCTCATGATGACTGCAGAAGAGTCTCAAGTTCCTGAAGGAGTTTTAGAGCTTTTTTGCGATCTTTCGCCGCTAACCTGTCGAACTGTTTTCTTGCAAGGGCATTAAGCGATTTCGTAGAGGCCGAAGCTTGGTCCTGCGGTGGCTCTGTGTGGTCCCGGATCATGTCACGCAGCTGCCCGAGACTCACTTGTTTCGCAACTTCGATGAGATCACGCCGGTCAGCTTCGGATTTGACTCGCCGCAGCGCGGTCGCTTTGGTGTACTCAAGCTCTCCCGTACGTACAGCCTCAAGTAAGTCTTCCGGAAGTTTAAGCACGCCCATTTTGTTTGCTACGAACGACTGCCAGTTCCCCGCCGACAATTGTGAGAACACCGTCACCACCTTTTCGATGGTCTGGATGTCCGCCTGCTCAGGATCTTCGCCGCTGGACATAACGTTAGGTCCAGCTCGGTCTACCCTTCGCAATCGGCTCAGCAGGGCAGGAACTTCAGTCCTAGGGGTGGAGAGTTCGTTCGTCAGAATGTTCAGGATCGCGTCAGCTTCATCTACGGGATTCAGGTCTTCACGCTGAAGGTTCTCCATCGCCGCGATGAAGTCGAGCTGGCTGCCTGTGTAGCCTGCGATAACACGTGCCGGGATCTTCTGTAAGCCTGCCCCCCTGGCGGCACGCCAGCGGCGCTCTCCGGCAACAAGCTTGAATGTGCCGCTCGCATCCTGGTGCACGATGATTGGCTGCATTACCCCTTGAGCCCTGATGCTCTCCTGCAGGTTTCTGAGCGCTTCGTTGTCGAACTGCCGCCGGGGCTGGCTTGCTCTTAGCTCGATCAGCGATACGTCTAGCTCCTGCAGATCACCGGCAAGCTGGGTAAAATCCGACGTCACAGTGCTGCCTGACGACCGCTGTAGCGTCTGACTGATGCGCTCGCGGTGGGAGGCTCTCTTGCTCACGACGTTGCTGCCTCTGGAGGCTTGTGATAGGCCAGGAAGCTATCGACAGCCGCACGTATGTCTGACGCCGCGTGAGAGTTTGGGCTATAGACGCCTACTGGTTTACCCTCGATCGAAGCATCTTTGTGGTCAGCCGGGCGGTACCTCAGTGTTGGCAGGAGCGGCGCAATGGGGGAGAGCTGCTCCTGCAAACTCTCTAGGATCTCGACGTCGTGTCGGTTACGCTGGTCGTACATCGTCGGCAGGAACGCGGCAAAGCGCAGGCTCGGTTTAATCTGCTTCAGTTCGTCGAGCATCTGCATCAGCCCGGGCAGCCCGTCCACCGCTTTGAACGACGTCGTTACAGGGGAGATGACTGCGTCGGCAGCGACAAGTGCGTTGATCGTCAGTGTCCCTAGGGATGGGGGAGAGTCGATCAGGACGTAGTTATACCTTTTTGGGACCTGAGCAAGCACGTTTGCCAGGCGTTGTTCTCGGCCAAGCTTGGCGATCAGCTGCACCTCGGCCCTCGCCAAGTCGATCGTTGCAGGGTAGAGGTCCATGCCGTGCACCGGGATCGTTTGAGGGAGTTTGCCGGCTATTTCTTTCACTCTGTCTTCCATAAGCGCGGCCAGGAGGGTGTCCGACACACCCAGCCGGGACTTGTCCGCCCCCAAAAAGCTCGTCAGGTTGCCTTGGGCGTCGAAATCAACCAAGAGAACTTTGAACCCGCGGTTCGCCAGCTCGAAGCCGAAATCCCTGGTGGCGCTCGTCTTTCCGACGCCGCCGGCGTGATTAAAAAAAGTGAAAGTCGAAGTCTGCATCCACGCTCCTTCTCACCAAAGTAGGGGAGGGACCCTCGGTTCACGCTCTCGCCAGGTCGTCATCAGGTCTGGTCCGGTTAGCGCTCGCTCGCTTCAAGTTTAACCTGTGGCTCAAAGACGGGTCGATTATGGGCTCGTTCACGCTTTAATCTGCTTTGCACGGTCGAACCTTAGCACCCACAACCGCTATCCCACTAGACTCGATGCCATACGTACCCACTGCAGACGCATCCGGTCGAAAACCTTGTGTCACCCCCTATCGCGCCATTTTTGTCGCATCTCCATCAATTCGAGTGTTTCGAATGTATGCGAGCCACTTGGAGATCTGTAGCTTTTTTCGGCTTCGAGTCGCTCGAGTAATTTCTCGTTAGTTCTCCCGCAATGCTTCGGGATCCTCCCATCCCTGCCCGGCATCCACAACCCGAACGCCTACGTGCTCGGGTAGGCGTTCGTCTAAGTGCTGGGAGATACTGAGCACTCCCTCATGCGTCTTGGGGACGTGCAAACAGGTATTGGCGCTGGAACACCCGCAGGGGCCAGCGCTGCCTGACGTCACCACTCCAGTCAGTCGCACGCTGGGGAGCGAGCCGTCTGTGCGGAGTAAGGAGGAAGGCGCGCACGAGCGGACAGCGGCAAGCAAGACCTACCGCCTCCTCAAGGGCGCGGAGCCCGAGACCTGATGGTGTGGTCGTGAAATCCCCTTTGTAAGAACCGCAAGCGGGCAAAGTACTTGTGCCCCACCGAAGGTGAAGGATATGCCCGTCACTGCCAAGGGGATAAGTCACTATGAGGACTGCCCCGACACGAAACTGTACTCTCATCAAGGTAGGGGTAAGTAATCCGAAACCATCACCGAGTCATCTGTACTTTTCTAGCCAGTGGCGCCCGTTCCACATCTCCATGCTGAATGGGCGCGTGCGTTGCTCACTCTCAGAAGTGGCCACCCCAGATCAAGGAAGCAACCTGAAAGACTCCCCAGGCTGGGTCTCGGAAGGACTGAGGAGACTTCCGCGCCGCACAACAGGCGCAGGACCCCGCACTATCGAAGGCATGAGGCCAGGGTCGCCTGTGCCCCGCCAGAGGCGAGGGATATGAGTGAGCCAAGCCTTTTCATCTCATGCGGGATTTTTCTCCACTACATCTTCAAACAGCAGCCTGTCGCGAGAGCCATAACGGGCTCGGCACCGAAGTCAGCATAATGAACTCCTGCTGTACCGCCGTGACAAAGCTAGGCTCGAGAGTGACGATGCGCGTCTGCACGCCCTAGGGTCGAGGGCGCGTGGCAGGTTCTCGGGGGTCCAGAAGCTGGTGCGCCTGGAGGGTCTTACCGATCCACCTCGCCGCGCGCCAGACCGACTGGGTTTGCAGCAGCTCTTCTCCTGCGCCGCTCCGTTTAAGGAATTGCAGCTCGAGGTGGACGAGCGCGATCTTGCGGTTGTAGTCCTGGCGTATGAGAAGGCGAACTGCTTGTTCAAGGAAATTCAGTAGAAAAAGTGAGGCCATGATTGGCGTGGGTTGCTCCTATAGAGTCGTAGCGGCTCTGAACTGCTCTTGTGTACGTAGAGTGGCCTATGAGGTCGGCGACGACCCTCAGCGGCCCTCTCAGCGCCTCCTGGGGGCTGGCGTCCGGATTGGTGTGTTCCCGCAAAGCTCGTTCGATGGACGAGATATTCTCGCGGGCTCAGAGGCGGAGATCATCTCGCAACGCCTCATGTGATAGCAGCGTGGGCTTTGTTTCTGGAGCTGGCCGGGGCGAAGAGCCGCGCGTGTAGACGATCAAGCTAAAAGGGTCAAACTGAAAGGCTGAATCATTGCAGGCAGAAAACAGCTCGTCACTCAGGCGCTCGAGCAGGGGAGAGCGCTGCAGGGCTTGGCCGAGCCACCAGCCGTCCTTGGCGCCTTCGCAGACGAATAGCTCTTTTACTCCTCTTTGGGTGCTGACGTAGCTATACAAACGCAGGCGGAAGTGGGCAACGGAGGCGAACTTGTGAGCCTGTGTGCGTTCTCCACAATTCAGTGACGCTTCTCGATAATGGCTTAGCTGTTCTTGCGAATGGAGTTGAGGTACCTTCTGGCGGTGTCGGCGCTCCAGCAAAAGACCCGGCGGTCTTTAGACTGAGCCGTTTGTGGTATGACGCGCCAGAGTGCAGCAAGCGCCTCGACAGCCTCGTCCCCAATAACAATCTGACGTGGGCTATAGCCGACGAGTCGGCGTTGCTCTGGATGCAGGTCGCTCCAGTAGCGTGCGCACGCCTCTGGAATACTCACGCCTAGCGTCAATAGGCTCAGGAGCGCGTTAATCTTGGCGCGTGCCCGCACGTCCGGCAACGCAGCGAGCGCAACTTCATCGACTGCAGGCACTTTCATCGGCTTCGGCAAGGGTCGTGCGTCGCGGAACGGACGGTAAGCAGCGTCTACACGGCTTGGGTCTTGCGACCAGCGGATGGCCTTTATGAGGTCGCTGGCGCCGATCCGATAGCTTTTGATGGTGGAGCGGGCCAGACCTCGAGCTTCCAACGAGCGGATAAAGGTGAGCGCGTCTCCTTCGTTGAAGTCGTTGAGGGGGGGACGAGCGCCCGGTGCTTGGGTGTGCCACCAGTTAAGCAGGGCAGCAGCACCGTCCCAGCGCGCCCGAAAGGTTTCGGTATTGCTGCTTCTGCTGTAATGAAGGAGTAGCGTTTTGGCGGCGGCACGGTCACCTTGGCAAGCAGGGGCGTGACTTGAACGGATGATGGTTTGAGAATAGTCCATGCTCACAGTGTGATAGGGGAGAGGGGTCAGTGCCTCGTTGAAATGCGGCGTTAGGGGTGTGCCGTGTTTGGCACCGTATCTTTGACCTTCCTTGGAATAAAGAGTGCTGAGCCATTCCCAACCGTTATGACGACCTGAGATGGGAATGGAACTCTGTTTATTCATAGGTCACCTGTACGCTTTTTATCCATAGGTCACCTTGATCTTTTATCGGATGAAAGAGTCAGCCAGAATAAACAGCTACCGCTCGCTAGCCCAGGTTGTCATCCGAGACCGGTGGGTGCGCCACGAGTGAGACAAGCTGCGCTGCTTCGGAGACCCCTTGTGGCGTACGAATCTACAAGAGGGGAGCGCCGCTTGAGGTTGGGGGACACAGCGTGCAGCTTCAAGGTACGGCTGAAGCTTGCGTGAGCGGTCATAGCTAGTCAAACCTATGCGAACGATCCATGGGTCCTCGGGTCCGGCGAACGCTCTATAGGTTATCGAACGCGCCCAACGATCCATAGGTTATCGAGCAGTCGTGACGGTCTATAGGTTGTCGAGCAACCAAAAAACCTGTCTCTAATAACTGAGCGAGTCGAGGAGACATTGGTAACTTGCTCATGCCATCAAGTACCGACGCAGGGCGGCGTCTGCCCGCTGCACGATAGCTACCAAAGTCACCCTGTAAAAGGGCGAAAAACGGTGCTTGCTCCCAATGCGCTAATCACTTGATAGCACTTACGTATGCGCTGTTTCGCAAAAGTCATAATGCAGTGTTAGCTATTTGCCACGCAAGCCATCGGTTAAAGAGGGCACGCCTTGTAACAAAAGTGCTCTGGAAGGGTCTGCCAATAACCCTTAGCGGACGAAGAGATCGGAACCTACTCGGTTTTGTTTAGAAGAGCGCCGCGCTGATGTGGTTGGCAGGTAC
>JBMDWS010000422.1:0-7028 GCA_048594695.1 Truepera sp.
CTCCGGGCGTCGTCGATAAAGGCAGCAAAGCGGCGGGAAGACGCGAGGAAGTCCCACATGGGCTGTGAAAGCGCGTGCGCTTCGCCGGAGAAAAGGTAGCTGTGCAGGTCTTGAACGGTCATATTGTCGAAAAAGCCTTGGACTCGAGTCTACCGTGCGCTGATGCCTGACTGCGAACCGGGTACGGGGTGCCCCAAAATAGGCTAGGTTGAGAGCCCATGGCCACCGCTCACCTCATATGCGGCTTTATTGGCGCGGGCAAGACGACCTTCTCCGAGATGCTCGCCACGCAGCAATCCGCCGTCAGGTTTTCGCTCGACGAACTCTACCTGCAGCTTTTCACCGACGAACCGACGCGGGCACTCGACGACAGAGCGATGGAACGTCTGCTCCGCATGCTCGACAGCGTCTGGCCGTCGATCCTGGTGCAAGGCGTCGATGTAGTTCTCGATTTCGGGTTTTGGCAACGCGCCTTTCGGGACGAGGTTCGGGAGCGTGCGGGACAGGTCGGGGCAGAGGTGCGGCTCTACTGGCTGCGGTGCCCCGACGACGTCGCGCTGGCCCGCTGCCTGGGGCGAAACGGCTCACCGGGTGCCTTCGTCATCACGGCGCAGGATTTTCTCGAGCTAAAAGCAAAGTTCGAGCCACCTACACCCGATGAGATCTACGAGATCATAGACAGCTCGAGCAACGTGCGTTTGCCCTGATACGATCAGCGCCCGCCGCTTCGCCCCGTGGATTCTCTCCCTAGCGCTCGTAAAAGGGCGGCGGCTCGATGCCCAGAAGCCGCAGGTACACATAGCCCTGCGAGCGGTGGTGAATCTCGTTGTCGATAAGGTAGAGCGTCATCTCGTTGCCCCGCATCGTCCATTGTCCGAAGGCGGTGTCGACTTCGTGAAAGCGGTTTTCAGGAATCTTCGGGAACTCGTTGTGGAGAATCTGAGCCGCTTCATCCCACCGGGCGAGCAGCTCGGCCTTGCTTGGCTGCGCCTCACCGCTGTCACCGTACGATTCCCACTCCCCCGTTTTGAGCCCCTGCATAGTCGGCGCGATCATGCCGATAATTTCCAGGACCAGCTCCCCAAAAGGGCGCATCGGCGGGGCCGGTTGAAATGTAAAGAGCTTGTCTTCCGGGTAGGCCTCGAGCGTCCGCCTGGTCAGCCGCTGATGGCCTTCCCAGTGCTCGAGCAGGACGTTCGGCGTCATGAAAGTCGCTGCTGAAGTCGTCATTATCTACCTCCGCAACCAGTCTACGGCAGGTTCCCGTCAGGTCTTGACGGGATTTATGGGGAGGCGTTACGGTCCGGTCGCTTGTGAACCGGACGTTTGTGCCCCGGACGTCCAGCGGCTTATCGGTTCAGGGCCGACGTAAGGCCCAGCACTGTCCAGAATCGTCCGGGCGAGCCAGCGGCCCGTCTCGCTGCTGTACTGCATGAACGCGTGGTTGCCCCACTCCCAGGGAAACGTTCTCGAGAGGTTGCTGGCGTAGCGCTCGTCGTAGATGCGGTACCACGAGCCGCGCAGGCGCTTGTCCCCTACCCGCCACAACTTTTCGTGAGAAAAATACTCCGGAACCCCGCCACCCAGAAAAAAGCCCAGCCCCGAATCCAGACCGACCACACCGTCGCTATCGATAGCGCCGTCCCCGGTGGGGCCGCCCGAGCGCCGGAAGTCGGCGTCGGCTCCGATATAGCGCGCCCGCAAGGTATCGAGCGGCGTATTCGGGGATGCCTGCGCGATGATCGGCTCGATATCGCGCTCATTCTTGGCAACGAGGCTCTCGATCCAGCCCCCGAGCGTCTCCACGGCCTGCGGAGACGTTCCCTCGCGCTGCCAGTTCGTCGTCAGGTAGTAGGTCGGGAAGGTCGCGAGCCTAAAGGTCACCGGCGTCTCGCCCACGCTCACCGGCGTCTCGAACAGGCTGTAGCGCGTCACCTTGTCGAGCGCGCTCAGTCCCGGCGGCACGTCGCCCCAGCCCGAAGCGAGACCGGGAAAGTTGTAGAGCACATAATCGGTCACAATCATGCTAAATGTGTCCCCGAGAAATTTGTTACCGATACCGAGCCGCTGCCCCTCGAGCCCGATGAGATTCAGCTCGGCCTCCATATCGATGTTGGGATTGTCGAGCGCGCCACCCGCCGGGGAGCGCCCGGAGAGCGCATAGACAGGTACCAGGCTGCCGTCGCTGCGGCGGGCGTGTTCGGGAGCGAGCAGTCCCAAGCGGGGACGGTTGAGTTCGGTCAGAACGTCGCGGCGCAGGTGTTGGGTGGAGCCCTGATACGGGCGCAAGGGGCCTAGCAGGGCGCGGTGCAGGTCGAGCTCACGATCGCTCAGAGTAATGTCCCAGCGCTCCAACTGCGCGTTTGAAAACGCGGTGATGCTCTCGATAAGGAGGGCGTTGTCTGCCGCAGGCGAGCCGAGGTGCGGCGTCGCTTCGGTAATCAGGTAGAGCGTTCGGTCGCGCAGGAAAGCGGCTTTGGCCCGCACGGTCTCGGAGAGGGCAAAGTCCGGCGCACGGACCTGCGGATTGCTGAGCATGTAACGGCTCACCAGTCCCCCCATGCTGTGCGCCAGCAAGACGAGTTGTGGCGCGTCCCCGAGCTGCCGCGCCGCCACCCGGTAGAGCGCTTCGATCTGCGTGACGGCGGCCCCCGTCTGCGGCCCCAGGTAGTCCGAGCCGTCACGGGCTGTAAGCATGACGTAGCGCCCGTTCCCTACCCCTCGAACACGAATGAGATGGTTGGCGGGAATAGCGTCATCCAGAGCCGCCGTGCGCCACGTTTCCTTGCTGAGGGACACGCCGCCGAACGTCTCGAGCTCACGACTGCCCAGCAACGAAGCCACGTAGTCGAAGCCCCAGTAGGCCCGCGCACCCGCCAGCGTGCCGACGACGCCCTTGGGCGACGGCGGACGGGTCGCGCCGTGCAGGAGTACAACCAGGGTCGGACGCCCGGATGAAAAGGCAAAGGCCTTACCCCGGTAAGCAGGGGGATGCACCCAGTACGGCACGGCCGGGCGGATCACGGTCGCCTGCTCAGCCCGGTTTATCACTGCCGGAATGCCCTCCTGAACGGCGCTCCACACCATGTCCCGGGCAATACTCAGGCTATCGCGCAGCACAAAAAGAAGGAGCGTATTGACGAGCATCCATAAGAGCGCCAGCGTTACGCCCAACCAGGTGAGGGCACGAACCCACCAGGGGCGCTTGCGGGTGGGTCGGGAACGGCGTTTCATGGTGCGCAGGTTTCGTCTCATGGTCGTGAGGTCGGAGGCGAACTCCAAAGCTCATGGTACGCCTGAAGCCTTGTGAAGGAAGCGCAAAACCCTTCATGATGGCGTCATGTACGACCCTTCGATGCGGGTGCTGACGGTGCTCGAGCTGCTGCAAACGCGGGGGCGCCTGTCGGGGCAACAGCTCGCCGACACCATGGAAGTGAGCCTCCGCACGGTCCAGCGCTACGTCGCCCGGCTGCAGGACCTGGGCATTCCGGTCGCCTCGGTGCGCGGTCCCGGCGGGTTTTACCAGCTCGAGCCGGGCTTCCGGCTGCCGCCCCTGATGTTCGGCACCGAGGAGGCGTTCGCGCTGGCGCTAGGTCTTGACGCGCTCTCGCAGCTCGGGCTCGCGGACTTAGCACCTGCTGCTGCCGGGGTGCAGGCCAAACTGGCGCGGGTGCTGCCGGTGGCAGTGCGGGAACGGGTCGAGGCGCTCCGGGCCGCGCTCGAGCTGAGCGAACCGCGCTGGACCGTCGCCACGCCGCCTGCCACGCTCATGACGCTGGCGAGCGCCGTTCATGGCAGGCAGCGGGCAGAACTCGAGTACCACAAAGGGCTGGGCGACAGCAGTACCCGCACCGTCGAACCCCTGGGCATCGCCCAGCAAGACGGCAAGTGGTTTCTGGCGGCCTACTGCCTGCTGCGCCAGGATCTGCGCCTCTTTCGCGTCGACAGGGTACAGCACGTTCAGGTCTTGCCCGAGACCTTTGTGCCCCCGGAGGGCTTCGACCTGAGTGCGTTTATCGCCGAGACTCTGCCGTTCGCGCCGGGGCCGTGGCGCGTCGACGTGTGGCTCTCGCAGCCGCCCGACCACGTCCGCCGCTACCTGCCCCGTGCCCGCGCCATTCTGACAGGAGAGCACGGCGGCACCCGTCTCCGCTGCGGCGTGTCGAACCTCGAGGACTTCGCGGTGCTGCTGCTGCACTTGGGGGGGAGGCTCGAGGTCACCTCACCCCCCGAGCTCGCCCAGGCCTTCGGTCGGGTTGCAGAGCGGGCGGGCGCGATAAGCTCAGGCAGCTTGGCGTAGGAAGTAGACCATTAAGCTGACAAGGGAGAACCGATGACAAACCTGCAAGCGTGGCGCATCTTCGCCCCCCTCGGCCTCGTGCTGGTCGGTGCGGGCGTCAGTGTGGTGGCCTGGACCGCCGAGAGCCGCATTATGGGCGTGGGATTCTGGACGTGGTTCGTCTGGGGCACCGTGGGCCTCGCGCTCCTGAACGCGGGTCTGGCTTTTTTTGGCGAGAGCGTCAAGCACCGGCTGCTTCACGAATTGGACCGGGACAGCGCCGGGACTCCTTCGAATAAAGATTGACAGAGCTTTAGAGCGGGCCGTAAGCTCAGCTTCACGCGCTTCTGGGGAAGTCCGGTGAGAGTCCGGCGCTGTCCCGCAACGGTAACGCCCGGACACGATCTATGGGCGAAGCCCGAATACCAGCTGCGACGTTCAGCCTCGCCCATGTGCGAGGTGCCCGAGGAGGCGTCATGAAGTCGTTTGCCCTGTTATGGCTTGCCCTGCTGTTGAGTGTGGGCTCTGCTACCACCTATCCCCTAACCCTTACCGATGACCTTGGTGAAACCGTGACGCTTACGGCGGAACCGATGCGCGTCGTCACGATGATCCCCAGCCACACCGAGACGCTTTGCGCTCTGGACGCCTGCGACAAGCTCGTCGGGGTCGATCAGTTCAGCAACTATCCCGAGGCCGTCATGGACCTGCCCAAGCTCGGCAGCGCCTTTTCGCCCAACCTTGAGGCGATCATCGCGCTCGAGCCCGATCTGGTCCTGGCCGACGAGTCCTCTGAAATCGCCGCCAGCCTGCGGCGGGTCGGTATCCCCGTCTACGCGGGCACGGCGCAGACCTATGAAGAGACCTTCGAGAAGTTCGCGGTGCTGGGCCAACTCGTGGACCGCGAGACCGAGGCCGCGCTGCTCGCGGGCCGGGTCGAGGGCGCAATCGGTGCGATCACCGAGCGGGCTGCTAGCCTCCCGCCCACCCGTTTCTACTACGAGATCGACGCGACTCCCTACAGCGTCGGACCGAACTCGTTTATCGGAACGCTCCTCAGCAAAGCCGGGGGCGAGAACATCGTCGGGCCGGACCTCGGCGACTTTCCCCAGCTCGAGCCCGAATTCATCGTCGCTGCCGACCCGGACGTGATCATCGTCAACGAGCGCGACGTGGCGGCCCTCCCCAGACGCCCCGGCTGGTCAGGGATCGGTGCGGTCGAAACCGGGCGCGTCGTCCCCACAGATGGTCCCCTCGACGACGCCATCAGCCGCCCCGGCCCGCGCCTCATCGAGGCCGTGCGCTTTTTCGCCCAGGCGCTCCATCCGGATGTTTTCGGTCAACCCAGAACGCTGCAAGTGCCCGCTGCACCCTGAGCCCGCGTGCTCCGCGCCCTGCACGTCGCCCTGTCGTTCATGACCACCCTGCCGCTCCCGGCTGTCAAAAACTGGCAGGAGGGAGACGCGCGGCGGGCCGTGACGGCCTATCCACTGGTCGGCCTGATCCTCGGCGGACTGCTTTGCGGCGGGTTCACGTTGCTGGAGCCCTTGCCCGATGCCCTGCGCGGCGCGCTGCTGCTGGGCCTCTCACTGCTACTGACCGGAGCGCTCCATCTCGACGGCTTTTGCGACATGGCCGACGCGGCCTTCGCGGTCAAAGCGCCGAGCATCCGGCAGGAGATCGCCAAGGATCCGCACATCGGCGTATTCGCACTCGCGGCGGGCGGCGTGCTGCTGCTCGTCAAGAGCGCGGCCTTCGGAGCACTCACGCACCCGGCGCTGCTCCTGGTGGTGCCGCTCCTCAACCGCACCGCCGTCCTCTTGCCCCTCGCGCTCTATGATGTGCACGGCTCGAGCCGCCTTGGGGCAAGCGCTCGCCCGACGCACCGGGACATCCTGCTGCCGCTAGGGCTGGGCGTGGGGCTGAGTGCAGGGCTGGTCCTCTCGAGCGCGTCCCCGACCGTTCTGTTAAGCCTACTCGCCACTGCTTTTGGCAGCACCCTGCTTGTGGCTCACTGGCTGAACACACGCCTGCACGGCCTGAGCGGCGACGCTTACGGCGCCTGCATCGAAACGAGCGAAGCTGCCCTATTGATCCTCGCCGCCACCCTTTAGGAGACCCATGTCCGACACCACAACTCCCCCGCAAAACCGCAAGACGGAAAAGGCCACCGGAGAGCGGCGCGGCCTCGTCATTCTCAACACCGGGCACGGCAAAGGCAAGACCACGGCCGCTCTAGGTCTCATGATGCGGGCGCACGGGCGCGGGCTGCGGACGCGGCTCTTTCAGTTCATCAAGCACGAGGGCGCGAAGTTCGGTGAGCACCGCGCCTTGGACACGCTCGGCATCCCCTTCGAGGGTCTGGGCGACGGCTTCTCCTGGCGCTCGCAGGATCTGGATAAGAGCAAGGCGCTGGCGCAGGCGGGCTGGGAGGAGGCTAAGGCCGCCATCCTGCGCGGTGACTACGACCTCGTGGTGCTCGACGAGGTGACCTACCCGGTGTCGTGGGGCTGGCTGGACGTGGACGACGTTGTGGAAACGCTCACGGGTAGACCTGAGAAGATGCACGTGGTCCTAACTGGGCGCGACGCGCACAAGAAGCTCGTCGAGGCCGCCGACACCGTGACCGAGATGAATAAGGTCAAACACGCCTTCGAAGCGGGCGTTCCGGCGCAGCGGGGGATCGAGCATTGACCCTCTGCTCACCTTCGGGGCCGTGCTGCTGAGCGTGCTCTTAGACCTGCGCTTC
>JBMDWS010000423.1:0-2727 GCA_048594695.1 Truepera sp.
GGCTATCGTCCATGCATGACTTCCTTAAGGACTATCGTTGACGGTCACAAACCCGTACGGGTGCAGATGAGACAAGGGGAAGTATAGCGCAGGGTGTTCGCCCGGCAGTATGCGGCAGTAGACAGGAGCGGTATTACAGGCATGGAGAGCAAAGGGTAAAGCACGCCCTACAGGAGAGCGTGCTTCTAGGTATGACGGGTCAGCGATCAACCCGCCAGGTTTTAGGCTTTCGTGGGGCTGGGGAGCTTTTGGATGACTGCCGCGGTAAAGGCCGCCGTGCCCCTGCTTCCCCCTAAATCCTTCGTCGGTTCCTCCGCGAGCGCCTGCTGCACTGCGCCTTCGATAGCTTCGGCGGCCTCGAGCTGCCCCAGTCCGTATTTGAGCATCATCGCGGCGGAGAGCATGGTGCCGACCGGGTTGGCGACGCCCTTCCCGGCGATATCGGGCGCGGAGCCGTGAACCGGTTCGAAGAGGCCGGGGCCGTCCCCGAGGCTGGCGGAGGGCAGGACGCCCAGCGAACCAGGAATGACGGCGGCGAGGTCCGAAAGGATGTCGCCGAAGAGGTTGGAGGTGACGATCACATCGAACTGACGCGGGTTGGAGGCGATCTGCATGGCGGCGTTGTCGACGTAGAGGTGCTCGAGTGCCACGTCGCTGTATTCGCTCTGGTGAATACCGACCACCACGTCGCGCCAGAACTGCGAGACATCGAGGACGTTGGCCTTATCGACGCTGGTGACGCGCCCGCCGCGCACCCGAGCCGCGTCGAAGGCGACGCGGGCGATGCGCTCGACCTCGGGGCGGGTGTAGATGTCCGTCGATACGCCCTCTTCGGGCGTGTTGTGCGAGGGTTTACCGAAGTAGATGCCGCCGGTCAGCTCGCGGACGATCAGCATGTCGGTGCCCGAGGCGACGGTGCTCTTGAGGGGGGAGAGGTGCTCGAGCCCCCCGAATACCCGAACGGGCCGAAGGTTGCTGTAGAGCCCCAAGTGTTTGCGAATGCCCAGAATGCCCGACTCGACACGCTTTTCGCGTGGCACGCGGTTCCAGGGGTGGTCGCCGACCGGGCCGCCGGCTGAGCCCATCAGTACGGCGTCGCTCTTCGCGCAAACCTCCTTGGTTTCGTCGGGAAGCGGGGTGCCGAATTCGTCGAGAGCGTGCCCGCCGAAGGGCAGGCGGGTGTAGGTGAGTGTCAGGTCGTAGTGCGGCGTCACGGCGTCGAGCAGCTCGAGCGTCGCGTCGATGACTTCCGGGCCGATAAAGTCACCGGGCAAGACGGCAATAGTGTAGGTCTTTGACATCCGTTTATTATCTCACGCGTTTCCCTGCTTTGCACCCTTGGCGTAGCGGCCCTGGCGCGTTTATTGGGATCGCTCGAGATTTGTCGTGCTGGACTGTTGTACCTGCTTTCTCGGCGCGATGGGGGCGTGTATGGTGAGCGCAAGATGACGACACTCCTTGTCAAAAATATCCATACGCTCGTCACGATGGACGATATGAGGCGCGAGATCCGGGGCGGAGCGCTCGCTATTCGGGATAACGTTATCGACTACGTTGGGGACACAGCGGGCTTTGCTGGGATCCCTGACGAGGTGCTTGACCTCAAAGACCGCTTCGTGGTGCTGCCGGGGCTTGTCAACACGCACCACCACTTCTACCAGACGCTCACCCGGGCCGTCCCTGCGGCGCAGGACTGCAGCCTTTTCGAGTGGTTGCAGACGCTCTATCCGATATGGGGGCGCCTGACGCCCGAGGGCGTGTTCGTGAGCGCTCAGATGGCTGCTGCCGAACTGCTTCTTTCGGGCTGCACCACCGCGAGCGATCACCTCTACCTGTTCCCGAACGGCAGCACCCTGGACGATGAGATCGAGGCTGTCGCCGCGACGGGTCTCCGCTTTCACGCGAGCCGGGGCAGCATGAGCGTAGGTGAAAGCCAGGGCGGGCTGCCACCCGATTCGCTCGTCGAGGACAAAGCGGCGATTTTGCGTGACAGCCAGCGCCTTATCGAGACTTATCACGATCCGGCGCGCTACGCGATGCTGCGTATGACGCTGGCCCCTTGCTCGCCCTTTTCGGTTTCGACCGACCTGATGCGGGAGTCGGCGGCGCTGGCGCGGGCCTATCCGGGCGTGCGGCTTCACACGCATCTTGCCGAGAACGATTCGGATGTGGAGTACAGCCTGGCGACTTTCGGTCTGACCCCCGGTGCCTACGCCGAATCGGTGGGCTGGCTGGGCGACGACGTCTGGCACGCGCACTGCGTCAAGCTCGACGACGACGCCATCGGGCGCTTTGCGCGGACCGGGACGGGCGTGGCGCACTGCCCCTGCAGCAATATGCGTCTGGCCTCGGGAATGGCGCCGGTGTGGCAGCTGCGGCGGCAGGGTGTGCCCGTGGGTTTAGGTGTCGACGGATCGGCCTCGAACGACAGCTCGAACCTGCTGGCGGAGGTGCGGGCAGCTCTTCTCATGGCCCGCCTGCGCGAAGGTGAGGCCGCCGCTATGAGCGCCCGGGAGGCCCTCGAGATCGCCACGCGGGGCGGGGCGCGGGTGCTGGGGCGAGACGACATCGGCTACCTCGCCCCCGGCATGGCAGCCGACTTTATCGCCGTGGACCTCGAGCGTCCGGAGCTTGCCGGGGCGCTGCACGATCCGGTCGCCGCGCTCGTGCTCTGCGGGGTGAATACTGTTGCCTACAGCTTCGTGAACGGTCGCCGGGTCGTCGATG
>JBMDWS010000424.1:0-2556 GCA_048594695.1 Truepera sp.
ACGCTATCCCGACATCACCCTGACGACCCTGACGCCCGAAGCGGTGGGCAGCGAGCTTCCGGCCTGCGGAAGCGCCGACTGCTGCACGGTGCGTAAGGTTCTGCCGCTGCGCAAGTACCTCGAGGCCAACCCGCCAAGCGCCCTGCTGAGTGCCCGGAGCCGCTTTCAGAGCGAAACGCGCGCTATTCTCAACACCGTCGAGGACTCGGGAACCTACGTCAAAGTCAACCCGCTCGTCGAATGGACCCAGGAAGGGCTCGAGGCGTACGCCCGCGAGCACGAGCTTCCGGTCAATTCGCTCTACTGGCAGGGATTCCTGAGTATTGGCTGTGCCCCGACGACCCGGGCTGTTCGCGAGGGCGAAGATGTCCGTGCGGGCCGTTGGGAAGGTCAGGATAAGACCGAGTGCGGGCTGTGGTGGGGCGAAAAAGCCATCTGATAAGGGTGTAGAACGTTTGGGAGCAGGTCTTGCGTAGACCTGCTCCCCCTTTTATTTGGTTAGGCTACTGTTCACTGGCTACTGCGCAGTAGCTTCGGGTTTGAAGAAGGGTCGAAATGCTCAAGCGACTTACGATTGTCGGCGCACCCACGAGTGCAGGAGCTTATGGGCCGGGGCAGGAAAAGACCCCTGCTGTCTTTCGCCACCTTGGCCTGACGGCGCAGCTTCGCAAAAGGGGCGTCACCGTGAATGACGCTGGCGATGTAGCGGGCTTTGTCTGGGAGCGTGAGGCCGCCAATCCGATGAACGTAGCTTCCGTAGCGGCTGTCGCTCGAGCCGTTTCCGGGAAGGTTGCGTCGGCACTCGAGGACGGCGACATAGTTCTCGTCCTGGGGGGCGACTGTACGGTGGAGCTGGGTACCGTTGCCGGAGCTTTGGCGGGCTCCGAGTCCGTGGGCCTCATCTACATCGACCTCGATACCGATCTGAATACCCCCGAAAGTACGGAGGACGGCGTGCTCGACTGGATGGGTGTGGCCCACCTTCTCGCTGTCGAGGGGACCGTTCACGAGCTTGGCAGTTTCGGGCCTCGCAGACCCATGTTGAGCCCTGCCGACATCCTCTTTTTCGCCCCTGACAATGTCAAGCCGTTCGAGCGGCGGCTTATCGAAGTCCGGCAGATCGCCAACGTTCCCCTTCAGGACGTCTTGAAGGCGCCAGAGCAGGCAGCGCAGCGGGCGCTCGAGTGGGCTGCGCCTTTTGATAGGATACTGATTCACCTGGACGCAGACGTTCTCGATTTTGATGATGCGCCGCTAGCCGAAAATACCCGTCGGGGGACCGGGTTGCCGCTGGCGACGCTCGAGCGCGTGCTGCCAGTCTTGCTGAGAACCCCAAACCTCGCTGCGCTCACCGTTACAGAGATCAACCCCGACCACAGCAACGAGACTACTCTAAACCGTTTCGTCGGGGTCCTGGCAGCGTCATTAGGGCGCCTTGCTGCCTTGTCCTGAATCTGCTCACCGGGTGCTTACACAGGGTTGCTAGACTTGTAGGGTTCCCGGACGAGACGCGCCGTACCCGGTCAGGACAAGACGACGCACATTTTTGAAACACATGGAGGTGTGTGATGGCTTGGTTTTTGCTCGTTCTCGCAGGACTTCTGGAAGTCGGCTGGGCGATTGGGCTCAAGTATACGGAGGGTTTTACCCGCCCGCTGCCAAGTGTCCTGACCGCGCTCGCAATTGCCGCGAGCATGTTCTTACTGTCGGTCGCCTCGAGGACGCTGCCTATCGGCACCGCGTACGGGGTTTGGGTCGGCATCGGTGCGCTGGGTGCGGGTGTGCTGGGGATTGTGCTGTTTGGTGAAGCGGCGACTCTCGGCAAGTTGTTTTTCTTGGTCCTGCTGCTTGTCGCGGTTATCGGTCTGAAGATGACCAGCGGAGCCTAAAACAACGCCTCTACAGGCTTGACGGGGGCTCGTAAAGTAGTTCGACTCGCGCCATTCCAAACGCTATCTCAATTTACTGCTCGGGCCTAAAAGGTTTACACTACGCGAACAGGTTGTGTACCCCGAAAGGGGCCAAAAGCTGAAGTGCTGCGCCGGAGGTGAGAGACGCTTGCCGTAGGTTTCCTATTTGGTAGATGGGTTCATTCTTTTTGAGGAGAGGATCATGTCGAAAGCTCGCCTGTTCGCGGTTTTGCTACTAAGTCTGGTTTCTGCTGCGTTTGCCCAAACCACCATCACCTGGTCATTCTGGGGTGATCCTGCCGAGCTTCCCCCTAACGACGAGGTGATCGCCGCCTTCGAAGCCGCCCACCCGGACATCAAGGTCGAAAAACAGCACGCTCCCTGGGCCAGCTACTTCGACCGCCTCCAGACCCAGATGGCGGGCGGTACGGCGCCCGACGTGATGTTTATCAACAACGTGCCGAGCTACGCCGCACGCGGAGTGCTCGAGCCTCTCGACACTTATATCGAAGCGAGCAGCTTCAACGCAGACGCCTACTACGAGGATCTGCGCAAGATTTTTTCGTACGACGGTCAGACCTACGGCTTTGCCCGCGACAATGACACGACGGTCCTCTACTACAACAAGGACCTTTTTGACGCGGCG
>JBMDWS010000425.1:0-2156 GCA_048594695.1 Truepera sp.
TTTCAGCACTCACCCTAGAAGTCGCGCCATGACTGGCAAGTGACAGCTGAAGAAACGACTTACCAGAGCTGTCAGAACGTCACGGTTCATTTTCGGTTTCTCGAGCACCCCTTACCTACCCCGCCATACACGCGCAGAGCCGATGAGCGAAAGACCCCTCGGCTCCAGAAGACCGCCACTGCCCCACCTCTTTTGCTAAGCTGTATACCTATACTATACCTCTTTCAGGTGTTAGATTGAACGCGACCTCAGTGCCCCAGGTGGGCCGACAGTAACGGAAGGGAGAAAGATGAAACGCGTAGGACTCATCGGTGCAGGCCTCATGGGCCACTGGCACGCGACGCGCTGGCAGCAGTTGCCGGTCGAATTCGTCGGCGTCTACGACATCGTTCCCGAGCACGCCAAAAAGCTCGCCGATACCTTCGGCATTCAGGCGTTTGACAACCTGGATGATCTCTTGGAGGCGGTAGACCTCGTCGATGTCTGCACGCCGACCTTCGCACACAAGGAGGGCGTGCTGGCAGCAGCCAAGGCGGGCAAGCCCGTGGTGTGCGAAAAACCCATCGCCCGGCACTTAGCCGACGCCGAAGAGATGATTGATGCCTGCAAGAACGCTGGCGTGCCGCTTTTCGTCGCCCATGTGGTGCGCTTTTTTCCGCAGTATCGCCGCGCCAAGGCGCTTATGGACGCGGGCGAGCTGGGCCGTCCGGGGGTGCTGCGCACGGTGCGAGCAGGCAGCTTCCCACGCCCCAATATCAAGAGCTGGTACGAAGACTTCGGTAAGAGTGGCGGCGTGGTTATGGACCTCTCTATTCACGACCTCGACTTTGCCCGCTGGATTTTCGGCGAGGTCGAACGGGTCTACGCGCGCGGCCTTACTTTTACCGAGCACAACAAGAGCGATCACTGCCTCATCACTTTGCGCTTCAAGAATGGGGCCATCGGGCATATCGAGGGAAGCTGGGGCTTTCCGCCGGGACAGTTCAACACGGCCCTCGAGATCGCCGGGGAGGGGACGATCCTCGAGTGGGACTCCCGGGACACCGCTCCCTTTACCGTCCACATGGACCAGAACCAGCTCGGCGACGAGAAGGTGCCGGGCAGCGACAATCCGCTTTTCCCGACGGACGATCCCTACTACTTAGAGCTCAAGCATGTTCTGGAGCGGCTCGAGACGGGCGAGCCCTTCCTCGTCACGCCGCATGACGGGCTGATGGCGCTCAAACTCTCACTCGCCGCCATCGAATCGGTCCGGACCGGGCAGCCCGTCGTGGTCGACAACTACACCGAAGAGGTTCAGGCATGAGCGCCCGCATTGGTTTTATCTCGTTTGCCCACATGCACGCTTTCTCCTACGCCAGCGCCCTCGACACGCTCGGGATTGCCCCGGTCGGCATCTACGATGACGACGCGGCACGCGGGCAAGCCATGGCGGAGCGTTTCGGCACGACCTTTTTTGGCGCGCTGGACGACCTGCTGGCCCAGAACCTGGACGGCGTGATCATCTGCTCGGAAAACATCAATCACCTGCCTCACGTCGAAGCCGCCGCGGGCAAGGTTCCCTACATCCTCTGCGAAAAGCCCATCGCCACGACCGTGGAGAACGCCCAAGCGATCATCGACACCTGCGAGCGGGCCGGAAGCAAGCTGCAGATCGCCTTCCCGGTGCGCTTCTCACCACCTGTGCAGCGGCTCAAGGCGCTTGTGGAGGCGGGCTCGCTCGGCAAACTCATCACTGCCAAATGCACCAACCACGGACGGATGCCGAGCGGCTGGTTTATCGACAAGGACAAGGCGGGCGGCGGCGCGGTCATCGACCATACCGTGCACGTCGTCGACGTGCTGCGCTGGATGCTGGAGACCGAAGTGACCGAGGTCTACGCCGAAGTCGGGCACAGCCTCATGCATGACGCCAACATCGACGACGCCGGAATGCTCACCTTTAGCCTGGAAAACGGCATGTTCGGCACGCTCGACACGAGCTGGTCGCGACCCGATTCCTACGCCACCTGGGGCGACGTGACCCTGGAGATTCTGGGCGAGCGCGGTCTCGTCCGGGTCGACGCCTTCAATCAGCATCTCACGCTAACTTCGGCGCCCGCTCAGAAAACCGAGTGGGTCGGCTGGGGCAGCGACGCCGACCTTGGGCTCGTTCA
>JBMDWS010000426.1:0-1652 GCA_048594695.1 Truepera sp.
CTTGGGGTCGAACCGCTCCCCGAAACGGTGCGTTTGGCCCAGCTCATCGAACAGGGTGCGGTCAAAGAAACGGCCTCTTCCGCGAAAGCCTCGTTACCCCCGCAGGTCCTGCGCCCGCCCGTGCTGGTCGGACGCGAGACCGAATGGGCCGAGCTCGAGGCCGCCTGGGACAGGGGCCAGACCATTTACGTCACGGGTGAACCCGGTGTCGGCAAGACCCGCCTCGTTCAGGAGTTCGTCGCGAGCAAGGGGCGCGCGCTTTACCTGGGCGCGCAGCCGGGCTATCAGGATGTGCTGTTTGCGGCAGCGGCAGGACTGGCGCGGACCCGCATTGCCGGAGCGCCGGACGTCGTGCTGCCCGACTGGGTCGAGCGCGAACTCTCGCGGATCCTGCCTGAATACCGCACGCACGATCCGCTCCCACCCCTGCGCAGCGAAGACGACAAGCTGCGCTTTTTTCAGGCTTACCTCGAGATGTCCCGGCTCAAAGGACAGGGCTACGTGGCGGCCATCTCCGATGACACGCAGTACTACGACATGGCGACGGTCGAGCTTGGCGGGTTCATGATCGCGCAGAGCGCCGCCATGGCGAGGCAACCGGGTGTGGCGATGCCGCGCTACGTCATCATCTATCGGCGCGGTGAACTCCCGCCCGACGCCCAGCGGCGTATCGACGCCTTCGTGTCTTCCGGGGTCGCTGCACGGATCGACCTCGAGCCTCTCGGGCCGCAAGCCACGACCTCCCTGCTGGTGTCGCTCGAGCTGGCTTCGCTCGATGACGGGGTGAGCCCGGCCCTCGCCGAAACGATTTTTCAGCGCACCGGGGGCAACGCGCTCTTTATCCTGGAAACGCTCCGCGACCTCCTGGAGACCGACAAACTTTCTGGCGTGACGCCGGAAAACCTGCCCCTCAGCCGCCGCGTCAGCGCGACTGTCGCGCAGCGGCTCGCGCGCTTTTCGCTGGCCGCGCAGCGGGTGGTGCAGGCAGCAGCGGTGGTGCAGCGCGACTTCGACGTCGAACTCGTCGCACGGGTGCTCGGCAGCGAGCCTTTAGCTCTGCTCGAGACCTGGGAAGAACTCGAGCGTGCCCAGATCTTTCGGGGCAACGCGTTTAGCCACGATCTGCTCTATGAAGCGACGGCAGCCTCGCTCTCGCCGCAGGTCGCGGCGCTCTTGCACCGGCGCTGCGCCGAGGTGCTCGCCGAACGCGGCGCAACCCCGATGCGGGTAGCCAACCACTACCTCGCAAGCGGCGATGAGGGCCGCGCCGCGCCCTACCTGCTGGGCGCTGCAACCCGCGCCAAAGACGCGCTGCGCCTTTCCGAAGCCGCCGAGCGTTTCGAGCGTGTGGGCGCGATCTTCGAGCGCCAGGACGACCGTGCCGCCGCTTTCGACGCCTACCGCCAAGCGCTCGAGCTGCGCCTCGAAACCGACCTCGGCGACGCCGAGCCGGGCGCGCAGCTCTACAAGCTGCGGAGCTCTGCCAAAACACCCCTGAGGCGGGCGATGGGCTGGCGTCTGATGGCCCAGCGGCAGTTGCGCCGGGGCGACTACGCACAGGCCGAGGGGGCGGCCCGGGCTGGCCTGGAAGAACTGGGAGTGCTCGACGATTTGCGTGCGCGTACCGACCTGCTGGCTTTTCAGGCGCTGGC
>JBMDWS010000427.1:0-2180 GCA_048594695.1 Truepera sp.
GAGGTCGAGGCAGGCATTATCCGTAACGGGTGGAGGGGCGTTCTTTGGGGTCAGCGCCATGAGCGGGGCCACGTCGGTACGGATGAAGCCCGACCGTTCCAAGGCCGTGTCCAGTGTGGGATAGAGTTCGGCAAAGACCTCGAGGCGCGGGGGCAGCTTGTGGGCGCCGAACAGCGCCTCCATCCGGGCGATGGCGGGCAGCCAGTCTCGCGGGGTTTGCCGCGGCAGCGCTACGGAGAGTAGAGGTTCGGGCGAGTCCGAGATAAAGACGCCAAACGCGCCCGCATCGTAAACGGTGCGCCCCTCGGCGGCGGCCTGCGAAAAGCTCGCTGCCATACGCCCGAGGAGCGCTCGGTCTACTGGAGGCCTGGTTTCTACGCGCCGACTGCTTGCTTTTGCGGCAGCACGTCGTAGGCTTCCTGCAGGAGCCTCTCGGTCGCTTCCCAGCCGATGCACGAGTCGGTCAGAGAGACGCCGTACTGCAGCGTATCTGTAATGGCCTGTTTGCCTTCGTTCAGGTTGCTTTCCAGCATCATGCCGACGAGGTCGTCGTTGCCGGCGGCGCGTTGCGCGAGGATGTCGTTCCAGACGACCTCTTGCTGGCGGAAGTCGTAGGCCGAGTTGTGGTGGCTACAGTCGATGATGAGGCCGGTTTGCAAACCGGCGGCCCGCAGCTTCGCGCCCGCTTCGGCGGCGAAGGTCGCGCCGTAGTTCGGCCCAGCGCGTCCACCGCGCAGAATCACGTGACAATCGGGGTTCCCGTTCGTGTAGACCACCCCGGCCTGGCCGTTCTGCTCGATGCCCAGAAACGTGTGGGCCTGGCTCGAGGAGGCGATCGCATCTACCGCGAGCTGAATGTTACCCTCGGTGCTGTTCTTGAAGCCGACAGGCATCGACAGCCCGCTCACCATCGCCCGGTGCGTCTGCGATTCGGTCGTGCGTGCGCCGATCGCACCCCAGGCGATGAGGTCGTCGAGGTACTGCGGAATGAAGGGGTCGAGAATCTCGGTGGCAACCGGAATTCCCATCTCGCTGATGTCAAGAAGCAGTTGTCGGGTCCGTTTGATGCCGGTTCCCAGGTTGTTCGAGCCGTTGATTTCGGGGTCGTTCATGAAGCCGCGCCAGCCGACCGTTGTGCGCGGTTTGTCGAAGTAGACGCGCATGGCAACGAGGATACGTTCGGAGAAGCGGGCTTGCAGCTCTTTGAGGCGTCGGGCGTACTCGAGGGCAATCTCTGTATCGTGAACCGAGCACGGACCGGTGATGACCAGAAGGCGCGAGTCTTCCTTGCGCAGAATCTTGCGGATGGCCCGCCGCGCCTCGCTCACCGTGCGGTTGGCCGCTTCCGAGGCGGGCACCTCCTGCTTCAGGGCCTCGGGGGCTATCAGGGGCTCGATCCGAACGACGTTGACATTTTCGACCTGCTTCATGCCCTGCTCCTTTTTGCCTGCGTCAAGAAAAGCTCACAAAAAAACGCGCCCGGTGGTGTCCGGGCGCGGCCAATTGCGATACGTGGCGTCCTCCCGGTCTTATCCGAGCCAATACCCCGCAAAATAGAAGACGCTGGCGTTTGTGGGTTTCACGAGCTTAGATGTATCATGCCCGGCCCCAGTTTGTCTATACCCTTAAGTTTTGGGGACGCCTCGAGCACTTCACGAAGCCCTTAGGCTCGCGTGTTAGACTCGCTCTTGCTGTTTGTAGGGGGAGTTTGGTGGTGCGCCCGACAGGATTCGAACCTGTGACCTTTCGCTCCGGAGGCGAACGCTCTATCCGGCTGAGCTACGGGCGCACGTTCAATCAGGGGTAATATCCCTAATGCACTAGGGATAATACCCCTAACGCGACCAGAGACGCTACCCCCAAACCACATACCAGTTGCTGCGGCACGCGTGCTACGGCGCAGGAGGATGCAACACGCATGAGTCAACGGACCAGAAACACTATCTTGTGGATCGTCGCGATCGGCCTGTTAATTTCGATGGCGATCAGTTTTACGCCCGGACAGCTGTTCGGCAATCGCGGGCAAAATAGCGAGGGCGATGTGGCGCTTACCGTCAACGGTGAGCCGATCTACGAACTCGATGTTGCCCGGCTCGAGCAGCAGGCACCGTTTAACGCCATTCAGGAAGGCCCCGTGGCCGACCGAGTCGGAGAGAGCGGCCGCGGAGAGGATCGCCGCG
>JBMDWS010000428.1:0-7461 GCA_048594695.1 Truepera sp.
CTGAGGGCAAGTTGAAAAGACGAAAGGGTTTTGCGGCACGACACCTTCACGCGTTACAGCCTTTCAGCTCCAACGTGTAGGCGGAGCAACAGGGGTAGGTAACGCGAGTTTAGGTGAGAGGCAGAAGCCGCGAATACGTCCTTACGCTTACGTCTGGCCGAGCCCAGTGTCCCCCCTGACGTGGACCAAAAGGACTAGCACTATAGACCGATAGGCACGCCAGCTGGCTCGAGAGGACGCGCGGGCACCGGGCTATTTCTGGCGTTTACTCAGATCTCCGCTCGAGCGCCGCAGGTGTTTGCGCTCGCGCAGGCGCTGCTGAATTGCCCCTGTTCTTTGGCGCAGGCGCGTGTCGCGGGCGTGAGGCCCCGGCTCGGGTAGCGCCACGGTCACAGGCCGCCCGCGCAGGCCGAGCAGCCCGTACGCATAAACCTCCCGGACGATGGTAATGACACTCGCCAGCAACGGAACCGCGAGCAGCACCCCGATGAGTCCGAAAATAAAGCCCGCCAGGATCTGCGTGATCAGGGTTGCGGCAGGTGGAATACTGAGCTGCCGCCGCACGATCGAGGGGGTCAAAATGTTGCTCTCGAGGAGCTGGATTCCTAGGTAAGCTAGCACCATAACTGGTATGCGACTCGGGTCCTCGGCGAGCATAAAGACCGCGATCGGGATCACAGGCAGGATTGCGCCGATATTAGGCACAAACGTCGCAAGCCCGGCAACCGCCGCAATGACAAAAACGTTGGGCATCCCGAGAAGCCCAAGCACCACCACGACGAGCGTCATGGTGATCGAAATCGAGATCATGAGGGTCGAGAGCCATGTACGCAACGTGTGGTAGAGCGTGCTGAGGAGGGCCAGAAAACCCGCATGATGGCGTTCAGGCAGGAGGTAGAGTAACCCGCGCACGTAGGCCTGGGGCTCTGCCAGAAAAAAGATCACCAGCATGAAAACCAGAAACAGGTTGGCCAGAATCGTCGCCACGACGCTGCCCCCACTCACAAGGATAGGCAGCCCGGTACTGAGCGCGCTGCCGACGAGTTCGCGGAGCCGCTCCGGAGAGAGCGCGTTGCTGTCGAACTCCTGAGACAGCGGAGGCAGGAGTTCAGCGAGGTAAGGGTTTTGCTGCCGCACCTGGGTGTAAAACTCGCGAACGCCCGCCAAAAGCTGTTCCATCTCGTTTCTGCTTAGCAGCGTGCTGATTTCAGAGACGATACTGGGCACTAGCCAGTACGCGAGAAGCCCAGCCAGGATGATCGTCACAACGGCGGAAATGATGACTGCCAGGGGCCTCGGGACATTGATCCGCCGCAGGTAACTGACCGGAATGCTTACCCCGATCGCGAGAATAAGCGCCAGAAATACCAGAATCCAGGTGCTGCGAAAGCGCCACAAAAGGGCAACAAGCAGGATCAAAACCAGCAAAAAGAGCGTTCGCAACACAAATCGTCTAAAAGTCATACGTCCCCCAGGTGCCTAGAGCCAGCATCGCGTCTAGCCTACTCCTAAAGGAACACACCCGCGTCGCGCGATTCTGGTATAAGGAGGCAAAGTACAGAGAGGACACTCCATGATCGAGTACGGCGCACACGCTTTTGTCTGGATCGGCGACTGGACGACCGATTCGGGCAACGCGACTATCCGCAAGGCAGCTGAAACGGGCTTCGACTTTCTCGAGATCCCCCTGCTGCACCCCGAAAGCTTCGACGCCAAAAGCCACCGTGCGGTTTTGGAAGAAACCGGCCTCGGGGCCAAGGTCTCGCTCGCGCTGCCTACGGCCCTGCATATGCCCGACAACCCCGAAGGGGCCAAGCGCTTCTTGCGGCAGGTCATGACGCTCATGGAAGAACTGGGCAGCACCTACCTGGCGGGCTGCATCGGCTACGCGCTCGGGCGGCTCACGGGCGCACCCCCGACACGCGAGGAGCGGCAGATCATCGTCGAGGGTCTGGGCGAACTGGCCGAAGACGCCCGTAGCCGGGGCATCACGCTGGCGCTCGAGGCCTGTAATCGCTACGAAACCCACCTCTACAACACCCTTGCCGATACCCGAGAGGCCGTGCGCGCTACAGGCGCGGACAACCTCTTCGTTCACGCCGACACCTACCACATGAATATCGAGGAGGAGGGCTTTTATAAGCCTTTTGTCGAGAACGCCGACGCTGTCAATTACGTCCACATGAGCGAAAGTCACCGGGGCCTCGTCGGGACGGGAACCGTCAACTGGGACGAGGTCTTTCGCGGCCTCAAGGACGCGAGCTTTTCGGGCAGCCTCGTCCTAGAGTCTTTTGCGGCAATCAACCCGGATATCGCCGCCGCGACCTGCCTCTGGCGACCGACCAACGAACCCTCCGAAGTCCTGGCGACGCAGGGTCTCGCCTTTTTGCAGGAGGGCGCGAAAAAGCACGGCCTGAGCTGATGGGCTCGGTCAGGTCGTGCGGCGCAGGCCCCATGCCAGCAGCACCCGGCGAATCCCCCGGCCCGTCCCGATGAGTCGCCCCAGCATCGTTCCGGCGGACACGCTGAGCCCAAACCCTGCGAGCTGCGAGGCGTCGACCAGAGGCGTCAAAAGCTGCTGGCGGAAGACGGCAAAGACCATGTAGGCGAGCAAGATCGCACCACCGACCCAGTCGATGCGCCCAGCGACCTGCTGCTCCTCGGCGTCGTAGGAGAGACGGTACATGCGGCTGACGATCATGCCGATCAGGAGGCCAAACCCGATGCCACCTGAGCCGAGTAAGGCGCTCACCTGGCCTGTAACGACGTCGTAAACGAGAACCGCCAGCATCGCCAGAAAGATGAGGCCGAAGATGCGCAGCTGCGTCAGCAGCTTTCTCGAGACGACCTTGCGCGCTTCGGCAACAGGAGAGGTTCGGGTCATGATGAAGCGTACGCTAACACGCTTCGAAGACCCGCTTCTCCCTGTATGACCGACCAGAAGGTATGCCCCCTCTCCTCTGCCGCACACGCTCTTTGCGCTTCGGATCGGCGCTGGGACTAGTGACTCCCTAGCGGTCAACGAGCGCCACCTCCCACCAGCACACTCGAGCACCAAGCCCCGATGACCCAACCCGACCCTACTAATACGTCAGTTCTTCCCTCAGGCAAACACGTCCGCGACGTAGCGCGAGGAGGTGCGCTCGAGCTCGTCGGCCCAGGCGCTCGCCGCCTCCGCCGATGCGCCCGTCGCCTCCTCATAGATGCGCACGAAGGTCTCCCGCACCGCCGGGGCCATCCGCTTGCCGTCGCCGCAGACGAAGATCCGCGCCCCGTCCTTGAACATCTGCGCGACCTCGGCGCGGTCCTGCCAGAGGCGGTGCTGCACGAAGCGCACGTCCCCCTCCGGCTGCTCGCTGAACGCCGGACGCACGGACACGACGCCCGCCGCTTCCCAGGCTTTCAGCTCGTCGCGGTAGAGGTAGTCCACCTCGGGATGGTCGCAGCCGAAAAAGAGCAGGGCCGGGCCGACATCCTGACCGCCCTCATGCTGCGCGGCGCGTTCCTGCAAGAACCCGTGAAAGGGCGCGATCCCCGACCCGGCGCAGACCATGATGAGGGGCGTCTCCGGCGATTCGGGCGGGTGAAAGGCGACGGCGGAGGGCTTGACAGCGACCGGGATGCGCGTACCCGGTTCGGCCTGTGCGAGAAAGCTCGAGGCGACTCCCCGGTAGTGCCCCTGTCCCGAGAGCGCGGGCGCATCGACGACCGCCACCGTGAGACTGCAGGTATCGGCCCGACAGAGGGGCGACGATGAGATCGAGTACTGCCGGGGGCGCAGGGGCGGCAGCATCCCGAGAAACTCGGCAAAGGTGAGTTCGCAGCCCTGAAAGCGCTCGAGAAGCTCCAGAACGCTCACGCGCTTGCCCAGCACAGCTCCGTCGTAATCTGCCAGCAGCGCCTCGAGCCCCTTCCGTTCAGGCGGGCAGCGTGTCGCCGCGACGAGCGCCTCGACCTGCCGGCGCGTCGCGGGTTGCAGCAGCTCGACGTAGTTTGCGAGCAGTTCCCGCACACTGATCGGCACTTCGGTCGGCAGCGGCGTCAGGCTACTGGCGCCCTTGTGGATGAGAATCTGATCGTCGGCGGCAAAGTTGAAACGCTTCAGCACGCGGGTCACGGTCTCGTCCGGATTGGTCAGCAGCACCGCGAGGTAGTCGCCGCTACGGTAGGTCATTCCTTCAGGTAGACGGATCTCGAGGTGCCGTTTGGAACGGCCCAGAGGCGAGGACACGTCCACCAGCTCGCGGTTCTCGACGACTTCACCAAGGAGCAGCTCATCCTGGCGCAGGATGCTGGGGCGCGTCCCACGCAGAATCTCGACGGAGAGCGTGTCGCTCGCTGCCTCCTGCACCGCTTGCCCGAAGGCGGCCCCGAGGTCATGCCACAAGCCGTCGTACCAGCCCTCGAAGTCGCCGAAGAAGTCGCCGCTGGCGTCCCCTTCGCCTCGTGCCCGGACACGGGTCGCCCCGGCGGCCTCGAGCCGCTCGTCGAGCAGCGTCGGAATGCGCTGATAGGTGCGAACCCAGTCGCGGTTGCCGCAGCCGAACACCGTGTAGTGCACGCCAGAGAGCGCCCCCGCCTCGAGGCGTTCGGCCCAGGCGACGAACTGCCGCGCATTGGCGGGCGGTTTGCCCTCGTAGGAGGCCGTGACGATAACCACAACCCCATCTTTGGGCAGCGCACCGCTCGCCTCGTCGAGCGTGCTGAGGCGGGCCGCGTAGCCCTGCGCCGCCGCGTCGCTGTAGATGCGCTGCGCGAAGGCCTCGCTCGAGCCCGACTCCGAACCGTAGAGGACCAGCAGGGGCGTCGTAGTGCCGTCCCCCAAGGCTTGAGGTTTAGAGGCCGTCAAGGTCGCCGGGGAAGTCGGGAGCGTCGCGGGTGCCGCCGCATGTCTCGGCGCAAAACTCACGTCGCTCCGCCGCTTGGCCCGGATCTGGAAGCCTTCCGGTTTCAGCGTCAGCGTCTCCTTGATCTTGAGCGTGTAGGTCGGGTCGGCCATGACGAGGTCGAAACGCTGCACGATACCCGCCAGCACGAGTGCTGCTTCCTGTAAGGCGAAGGGCCGCCCGATGCAGGCGCGCTGTCCGTTGCCGAACGGTTTGTAGGCATTTTCGGGCAGGGCCGCCTCGGCTTCCGGGCTAAAGCGTTCCGGGTCGAAACGCTCGGGGTCGCCCTGCCACACCCGCGGGTCGCGGTGAAGGCTCGGCAGCAGCACGATGAGGGTGTCGTAGGGTGTCACCTCGTATTTGCCGCCGATCACCGTCTTCTCAAAGGGATAGACGCCGAAGGCGGGCGCCGTGGGCCAGAGCCGCAACGACTCCTTGAGAACCATGTCGAGATAACTCAGCTTGGGCAGGTCGGTGACTTCGGCGGCGCGGCCCTGCAGGGCGTCATCGACTTCCTGCCGGAGGCGCTGCAGCACGTCCGGGTTTTTGAGGAGCTGATAGAGCGTAAAGGACAGCAGACCGCTGGTGGTCTCGTGTCCGGCGATGAGGAAGGTCACGAGCTGGTAGCGGATGTTCTCGTCGCTCAGGCCCTCGCCTGTTTCGGGGTCGCGCCCGGCCAGCATTCGCGCCAGCAGGTCCTTTTTTTCTGCCCCCACCGGGTCGGCCTTGCGCTCGGCGATGATGCTGTCGACGATCTCGTTCATCAGGCGAATGTCGCCCTGGTAGCGCATCTGCGTCATCAGCATGAGCTGCGTCTGGATGGGGAGGCGCGCCCCCCGCGCGCCCGCCTCGGCGAGCGCGTCGACCATCGCCCCGACGAAGGGGTGCATCTCGTTTTGATAGAACGAGTTGAAGCGGTAGTCGAAGCCGCACAGCGCGATGGTGTCGAGGGTGAGCCGCGTCATGTCGTCGGTCACGTTGATGAGCGCCTGCTCGCCGAAGCGCTCCCACTTGAGAAGGAGCTGCTCGGCGATATCGGTCATCTCCGGAAACATCTCGCGGATCGCCAGCGGACCGAAGGCGGGCATGAGGATGCGGTGCGCTTTGCCCCAGTTGGGTTCTTCCGTACGGGCGGTAAAGAGGCCGTCCTTGGCAAAGTCGCGGATATTCTCGAGCGCCTTATGCACCCGCTTGTCGAAGCGCGACGTGTCGCAGAGTTCGTCGACCAGTTCTTGCGACGATACAAAGATGACCGAGCGACCCCCGGGAAAACTGAGGCGAAAGATCGGCCCGTACTGCCGCGAGAGTCGCATGAGGCTCTGCATTCCGGCGTGGGGCTCGAGGTCGCCGACGTTGCCTGTAAGCGGTTTGGGCTTGGGTTGGGGGATGGGGGCGAGTTGCGTCATGCTACTCCTTCGGACGGCGCGTTACCACACGCCGTATAATAAGAGGATTTTAGTACACGGCGTGTGGTAACGTCAAGGGTGTGCTATGAAGGTGTGACCGATGCCTAGACCCCGCGCCGACGCCCCGCTTCTCAACCTCGAGCTGATCCGCCGCACGGCCCTGCGCCTTATCGATGAGGACGGCCCCGAAGCGCTCAGTATGCGAAAACTGGCGAGCGAGCTGAACGTCACGCCGCGCT
Organism: Truepera sp.; assembly: GCA_048594695.1. Taxonomy (GTDB): domain Bacteria; phylum Deinococcota; class Deinococci; order Deinococcales; family Trueperaceae; genus Truepera. Next base: position 6,532 of record JBMDWS010000428.1, read on the forward strand.
CGCTCTACCACTACGTCCCGACCAAGGACGCCCTGCTACGCGAGGTCTACGTGAGCGTCCTGGAAGAGTTCACCCTGCCCGACCCGCAGGTCGGTACCTGGCAGGACAACCTGCGCCTTCTCGCCCGCGAGTTTCGCGCTCTCTGCCTGCGCCACAAAAACGTCGCACCTTACTTCTGGGGCGACAGCGCCCCCGAAGCCCAGGACACCGCGATCATCGAGCTGCTCCTGCGGTTGCTGCTGCAAGCGGGCATCCCCCCCGAACAGGCCATGCCCACCTGTCACGCGCTCATCGTCTTTTTAGTCGGGTACATCCTGAGCGAACTCGGGGAGGTGCCGAATTCGGACAAGCTCGAGGCCCGGCGGGTCTATGCCCGCCAAACGCCGGACGCCTACCGCACCCTTCTATCACTCCCCGACTCCACTACGGGTCCGGACGAAGCCTTTGAAAACGTCGTCGCGCTACTCATCGCGGGCGTCGAGGGCCGCAGCGCCATCTAGGCCAAGACCGTGAGCCGGGGAAGGGAGGCGCGGGGCGCGGGTAAGATGTCACTACGCCGACGGTTCGACAGGTACGATTCACCCTGAAGTGTTTACGGCATAAGGCTCACAGCAAGAGTTCACAGTAAAGTTTCACAGTCAGAGTTCAAGGCAAGAGTTCACGGCTAAAGAACACGGCAAGAAAGGACATCATGACCTTTAGCATCCCTCAGATCATTTCGTGGATTATCGTCGGTCTTATCGCGGGCTCGCTGGCTGGCAGCGTGCTGCGCCGGAGCCGCCATGGTTCCGGACGCTGGGCCAACTGGGGTATTGGCCTCGTCGGGGCGATCATCGGCGGGCTGCTCTTTTCCCTCCTGCGTATCGACTTTGGCCTCGGTCAAATCGCTGTTTCACTCGCCGACATCGTGCAGGCCTTCATCGGGGCGCT
>JBMDWS010000429.1:0-7207 GCA_048594695.1 Truepera sp.
GTGTTCGACAAGCAGGATGGTGTAGCCCCCTTCGTCGCGCATACGGCGGATGATCTGGGTGATCTCGGCGGTCTCCTTCGGGTTCATCCCGGCGCTCGGTTCGTCGAGCAGGAGGAGCTTCGCACCCGTCGCCATCGCCCGGGCCATTTCGGTACGACGGCGGTTGGCGTAGGAGAGCACGTAAACGGGCTGATAGAGGCGAAAACTCATCAGGCGCGGGCCAAAAAACGACAGCTTCTCTAAGGCCAGCGCGTGCATCTCCCGCTCCTGCCGACGGTAGTTGGCGGTGCGAAAGACCGCCCCGAGCCAGGTCGAGCGCAGCTTGTGGTGCTGCGAGATAAGCACGTTCTCGAGCACGCTCAAGTTGGTAAATAGCCGCAGGTTCTGGAAGGTCCGGGCAATGCCCAGGTCCACAATGGCGTTGGGTTTCTTGCCGACGATGGATTTACCCTGAAAGGTAATCTCACCGGAGTCTGGTGTATAGACCCCGGTAATCAGGTTAAAAAGCGTGGACTTGCCCGCACCGTTAGGTCCGATCACCGAGACGATCTCGCCCTCCTCGAGGCTGAGATTCATATCGGTCGTGGCCTTGAGACCCCCAAAAGCCTTATTGACGCCGCGCAGCTCGAGCATCGCCATCAGCGCCCCTCCGTTTCGCTGCTGTCCCGGTTCAGTTCAGGGTTGCTGAGCCACGCGTCCTGCCGCCGCTCTTCGTCGGTCGGCTGGTCACGCCGCTCCCGAAAAACCCAGGCCCAGGAAAATTCCGCCCGGCCAAGAATTCCCGAGGGCCTCAGGATCATGATCGCCAGCAGAACCACCGAGAGCAGGATGGCCCGCATCCCGAAAGCTTGAAAGGTGCCAGTCAGAAGCCCCAAGCCCGGCGCAACAAAAGCGAAGATAAAGGCCAGCGCGCCGATCGTTCCGAGAACCCTCAGGATCGTGGGCACACGTGGGCGCAAACGCCGCGCGCCCCGAACGATAATCGCCGCCAGAACCGAGAGCAGTAACACAGCCGCTAGCCCGCCGAACCAGACGTTAACCGGGTAGGCCTGCTCGAGCGGGTCGCCGTACTGCCGCACGAACACCACGAGCGCCGTGCCGATCAGCACGCCCGTGTACGAACCCGTACCCCCTACCGAGATCGCCACCAGGAAGAAAAACGTCAGGGTAAAGAGAAAATAGTCGAGCCGCGCTCCCGCCAGCCAAGACGCGTAGAGCCCGCCCGCGACACCCGCAAAAAAAGCCGATACAGCGAATGCCAGCACCTTGTGATAGGCGAGGTTGACGCCCATCGCCTCGGCTGCGATCTCGTCCTCACGTATCGCCTGCAGAGCGCGACCATAGGAGGAATACTTGAGCTTGACCATCACGAACACGGTAAAAACCAGAATGCCGAAGGTCCAGTAGAGGCTACGACCGATTTCTGCCGGAACACCTGTATAGCCGAGTGAGCCGTTGGTAAAAGGCGCGAAAAAGCTGGTTGAGGCGAGCAGGCGGATGATCTCACCGAAGCCGAAGGTCACGATGGCGAGGTAATCACCGCGCAGACGCAGGCTGGGAATCCCGACGATGAGGCCGAACAGTGCCGCGACTAGACCCCCGACAAAAAGTGCGATGAGAAAGCGCACCCAAAGCGTTTCAGGCGTCGTCAGGCCGTGAAGGCCGAGCGCCTCGAGACCATTACTGAGGCTCAGCCCGAGCGTGAAGTCGTTCATCTGACTGCGCGCGCTTTCAGCGATCTGCTGCCGCCGCAGTTCGGGCAAGGTCAGGAGCGCCGTGGTGTAGCCGCCAATCAGCATAAAGCCGTGCTGCCCGAGCGACAGGATGCCGGTCGTGCCGTTGATGAGGTTCAGACTCGTTGCCGCGATACCCCAGATTGCAAAGAGCGCGCAGGCCTGTTCGAACTTGACACTCGAGCCTCCCTCGATCAGCGAGAGCCCGTAAAAGAGCAGCCCCAGCCCCAGGAGCGTCATCACGGTATTGCGGGCACGCATGTCTCGAGCACCCCGCCCGGCGAGCGCGCTCATACTTTCTCCGAGAGGTCTTCACCGATAAGGCCGCTCGGCCTTATCAGGAGAATGACGATGAGCAGGACAAAGGCGAAAGTGTCCTTGTACTCCGTAATGCCCGAGAAGAGCGCCGGAACGAAGTTTTCCAAGAACCCGAGCAGCAGCCCGCCGAGTAACGCTCCCGGCATGGAGCCGATCCCGCCGATCACCGCCGCCGCGAACGCCTTAAGGCCCGGCAGCAAGCCGAACACAGCAGGCTGCGTGAGCGAGCCGAAATTGAGTCCCCAGAGGACGCCTGCCGCTGCCGCGAGCATGGAGCCCAGAAAGAAGGTCGTGGCGATGACACGGTTGACATTGATGCCCATCATCTGCGCGACTTCGGGATCTTGCGCGGTGGCCCGCATCGCCTTGCCAAGGCGGGTTCGCGACACGAACAGCGTCAGTACGACGACCAAAACGAGCGTCACCACTGCGATAAGAATGACCATTGCCGAACTGTAGACAGTGCTTCCGGCGACCGGAAACTGCATGAACTGCGTCCAGGAGGTGATAGGCGTGCCCCCGACGGAGAACTGCATAAAGGCCGGAATCGCCGTGTCCGGGCGGTAGGGTGTCTGATTGCGCGTAAAAAAGAGCAGTCCCGCGTTTTGCAAAAAGAACGACATGGCAATCGCGGTGATCAGGAGCGAGATACGCGGCGCGCCGCGCAGGGGCCGGTAGGCGACCCGGTCGAGCAGGATCCCCGCGACGCCCGTGATAAGCATGCTGAGGAGCATCGCCAGAATCCAGTTGAGCGAGGCTGTGCTAAGCGCGTAGGTCAGGAGGACAAAAGCCGCGCCGCCCCCGACCAGCACCACCGGATCGTTCAGCTTGCCGCGCCACAAGTTGAGGACGTACATGAACCCGGCCCCCGCTAGCGCCGCAACGAACACGGCCCAGGGCAGCGCGTAGGGCGTATTGGTAAAAAGAAAATAGGAGGTGAACGCACCGACCATGAAGATTTCGCCGTGCGCAAAATTGATGAGCCGGATAATGCCGTACACCAGCGTGTAGCCAAGGGCAATAAGCGCGTAGAGGCTACCGAGCTGCACCGAACTGAGGAGCGAACCGATAAAGTAAGCCCAGGTATAGGAGCCACCCGTCCCTACGAGGTAGAGCGTGCGGGCGACGATAAGCGCGACGATAGCGACGAGCAGCAGCCAGGGGCCAATACGAACACGCCGTCTGGGTTTTACAGCCTGTGAAGTAAGCAAACGTTCACCTCGAGAGGGTCTAGCCTATAGAACAACATGGGCGAGTCCTGCGACCCGCCCATGAAAAACCTTTACACCTTAGTCCTTAAACCTTCGCCGTCAAGCCTTGCTCCGGGCCTAGTTTTCGAACGTGGAAGTGAGGCCCTCGAGCTGCTCCTTGGTCCAGGCCGCGCCGTCGTCGCCGGGAACCGCGTACTCGAAAAAGCCCATGATGCGGTTGGCCGGGGTGCGCTCGGTGCCCGCGAAGGTGATCGAGCCGGTCACGCCAGGGTAGTTCTCGAGATTGGCGAGCGCGTCGCGAACGGCGGTCACGTCGTCCGAACCCGCGTCTTCGATGGCCTGAACGAGCACGTTGTAGGCGTCGGCACCAGCGAGGGTGAAGCCGTTAAAGGTGCCGTCGGGCTGGCTCTCCTGGAAAGCGGTCTGGAATTCGGCGGCGCGCGCAGCAGCTTCGGGGTCGCTCGAGAGCTGATCGGGTTCGGCAAAGGCGGTGAAGCGGTAACCGTTGAACGCTTCGCCCCCACCATCCGGGCACTGCGCGTCGTCAGAGCCGTCCGAGCCCATGATGAGCTGTTCGGTAAAGCCCTGCTGCTTGAGCTGTGGCACGGCGGCTGCAAGTTCCGGGCAAAAGGCCGGGGTGTAGATCACGTCCGGCGCGAAAGCCCGGATATCGTTGATCTGCGCGGCAAAGTCTACAGTCCCGGCGGTAAAGTCCACGATGAGCGTTTCGCCGCCAAGCGCCGTAAAGGCGTCGTCGAAGTAGCCCGCGAGTCCGAAGGAATAGTCGTCATCCTGCTGACGAAACACCGCGACCTTACGCGCTTCCTGATCGTTGTAGAGGTAGTCGGCAGCGACCTGACCCTGGAACTCGTCGTTGTAGGCCACGCGGAAAATGTAGTCGCCAACCTCGGTCGTCGCGTTGTTGGTCGAGCTCGGGGTAATCATGATGATTCCTGCTTCTTGCAACACTTCCGCAGCAGGAATGGCTTGGGACGAGCCCCCAGTGCCGAGAACCGCGACCACACCTTCATCGACGAAGCGGTTGGCGCAGGCAATCGAGCCTTCCGGCGTCGAGGCGTTGTCGCAAACCGAGAATTCGATAGGCCGACCGAGCGCTTCACCAATTTGTGCACGGGCGGCTTCCATACCTTCTAGCTCGGGGGTGCCGAGCGACACCAAGCGCCCTGAAAGCTCGAGGTTGACCCCAATCGTAATGGGGTCTTGCGCCCAGGCAGCACCGACCGTCGTAGCTACGAGCAACGAAAGAATTCCAGCGGTTTTCTTCATGCATTCCTCCCAGAATTGTGACGCTTGTTAAGCAAATGCATCATAGCTAGACAGTTTTTCGGGTGTCAATGAGACGATCCCGCCTAATAGTCTAGCCCCGGCGCTCGTCCACCGTGCAAAGCACCTATGCATGACTGCAGCCGCCCTTACCGCATAATAGCCGTTTTGGGCAACCTGTCAAAAATTTATCGAACGAATTATGCACTTTGGGGCGAAAGCGCGAGGTAAGAAGCTGCCAAACCTGCAAAACGTTATCAGATAAGAAAACATGGGGCAAATAATAAGCAGGTGCGTGCGTTTCTCGCACCACCGAGCAGCCGTTTTCCCTAAGGTGAGGTAAGATTTTATCCTTTACGCTTATTTCAGTGACACAATTGCCCGGATTTACCCGGGCTAGTTCACAAAACCTGTTGACAAGGTAGCAATTGTGCGTCATATTTAAGCCAGCCGGTCAAATCGGCAGGAGGTTTCATGGCGTACTCTCAATCCGAAATCAGGCAGATTCTCGAGCAGGAAAACGTCAAGTTCCTGCGCCTTCAGTTCACCGACATCATGGGCATGAACAAGAACATCGAACTGCCGACTTCGCAGTTCGACAAGGCGCTCGACGGCGAGATCATGTTCGACGGTTCCTCGATCGAGGGCTTTACCCGCATCGAAGAGTCGGACATGCTCCTCAAGCCCGACTTCAACACCTTCCTCATTTTCCCCACCATCGTCGAGGGCGACGAGCGTGGCAAAGTCGCCCGGCTCATCTGCGACATCGCCCGCCCCGACGACAGCGTCTTCGAAGGCGACCCGCGTTACGTCCTTAAAAAGCAGATCGAGAAACTCAAGAGCCTCGGCTTCGACGACCTTTACGCCGGTCCCGAGCCCGAGTTCTTCCTCTTCTGGCGCGACCACGAGGGCCGACCCACCACGCTCACCCACGACGCCGCCGGCTACTTCGACCTCGCCCCCATCGATAAGGGCGAAGAGGCGCGCCGCGACATGGTCAACGCGCTCGTAGAGATGGGCTTTGAGATCGAAGCGGCCCACCACGAGGTCGCCCCGGGCCAGCACGAGATCGACTTCAAGTACGAGGACGCGCTCAAAACGGCCGACAACATCGCCACGTTCAAACTGATCGTCAAGCGTATCGCCATCCGCCACGGTCTCCACGCAACCTTTATGCCCAAGCCGGTCGGCGGCATCAACGGCTCGGGGATGCACACCCACCTCTCGCTCTTCAAAGACGGTAAGAACGCCTTTTACGACCCTGACGCCGAATATCAGCTCTCGGAAACCGCGCTCCACTGGATCGGTGGCCTTCTGGAGCACGCCGAGGGCATGGTCGCCCTGACCAACCCGACCGTCAACTCGTATAAGCGCCTCACCCCCGGCTTCGAAGCGCCCACCAACATCGCTTGGTCGGCTTCGAACCGCAGCGCCATGATCCGCATCCCGGCGCGGCGCGGCGTCGGCACGCGAAGCGAACTGCGCATGCCCGACCCAGCCTGTAACCCCTACCTCGCGCTCGCCGCGATGATGGCCGCCGGAGTAGACGGCATCGAGAACAAGATTACGCCGCCACCCGCCATTCAGCGCAACATCTACCACATGAGCGTGCGTGACCGCCGTCGTCATAAAATCAAGGAACTGCCGGGCACCCTGCGCGAAGCGATTGTCGCGCTCGAGAAAGACCCCGTCATCAAGGCAGCGCTGGGCGAGCACACCTTCAGTCACTTCGTCGAGGCCAAGCGCCAGGAGTTTGACGCCTACCGCGTCACCGTCCACGACTGGGAGCTGCAAACCTACCTCGCCGAGTACTAAGCTCGGAACCCTGATTTACCGCAGTGCGGGAGCCGCCAAGCTCCCGCACTTTTTGTTTGACGTATAAAGGCACATGACCCGAGACGACCTGCTTCACGCAACGCTTGAGCTGCTCCGGTCGGAACCGTAGATCAGGGAGATCAACCTCTTCGGCAGTCTGGCATCTGGTCGCGGCGACAGCTATTCGGATATCGATCTGCGGGTGCAGCTCTTGGGCGTCAGTGACCCCGCTTTCGCGCATTACCTAAGCGACGCGGTCCGACCTTTGGGCACGCTTCTCATCGACGGTTGGGCGCTGCACGCGCTGCCCGGCGAGTACGGGCGCACCTTCTATTTTGCCGAGTATCCTCTCTTCTGGAACCTCGATATCGCTTGTAAGAGTCCAGTGTATGAAGACGGAAGCGACCTCCTGCAGCGCTACTATCTCTAACAGATCTTCAAGATCTGGCTCGGCGTCCTCACGGACTGGCTCCGGGGTAGGGATAAGACGGGATATCTCGAGAGTTTTAGGGTGCGCTGGGCAGACCTAAGCGCATGGGCGCACGAACCACCACCGATCAACCTCGGGGCGTATCTCGAGCTGTGCGCGAAGCGGGCAAGAGAACGGGATGCCGCCCTAGAACCGCTTATCGCTCGCTGCCATAGCCTGGCGGACACCCACCTTGAGTAGAGGGACAGATGGAGGTTTAGGCCCCAGGAGTAATGCCCCAAGACATGATTTGTCTTTTCGCGCCAGCCTCGGTAGGGTAAAAGCATGAAAATCGCCGCCAGCCCCCTGACTGTCGTGGGCCTCGACCCGGGCCTTGCGAACCTCGGCCTCGGCGCGGTTCGTGAGCAGGGCCGCGA
>JBMDWS010000043.1:0-11047 GCA_048594695.1 Truepera sp.
GTCTTGGCAGCAAAGCAGGCATGGTGCCAAGGGCAGATGATGCGTTCGCCGTCCAGAATGCCCTTTTCCAGCGGCGCACCGTTATGGGTGCAGTGGGCGTGCAGGGCGTGGACTTCACCACCTAGAGCAACCAGCAGCACCTCGGTCCCGCCTGTCTTAAATCCCTTCATCTCGCCCTCAGTTAGGGCGTTCCGGCGGGCGACTTTGAAGCTTGCCATAGCTGTCCTCCTTCTTCCGACTCTAGCCAAGAGGTGGAGGCGCGTCGTGGTTCACCACCGCAATTCTTGACCAAACGTGTACGATTGTAGGAGAGCAGACGGTGGAATTATGACGTAGCGCCGTGTGCCCAGCGCCGCACGGATATAGCGTTGGGTATGGACTTAAAAGTAAAGGGACGCCTTGCCGTTGTCACCGGGGCCGACTCGGGCATCGGTCTGCACACTGCCATGACGCTCGCTGCCGCCGGAGCCAAGGTGTTGCTGACCGATCTCGAGCAGGGAACGTTGGGGGGTGCGTTAGAAAAAGTTAAGGCGCATGCGCCGAATGCCGAAGTCGAGGCTCTCGCTGCCGACCTCACCAAGCTCGACGATGTGGCGAAGCTGCTGCAACGGGCCGAGGCGTTAGGTGGAGCCGCGATGCTCGGGCACGTCGCCGGGGCCAGGGGCGCAGCCGGAGACTTTTTAGAACTCTCCGACGACGACTGGCACGAGACCTTGGACACCGACCTGATAAGCGCCGTGCGCCTTTGCCGCGCCTTTATACCGGGGATGCGCGAGCGCGGCTATGGGCGCATCGTCCTTATCGCTTCGGAAAATGCGCTTCAGCCCTACATCGAGGAGACCCCCTACAACGCCGCAAAGGCCGCTATCATCAATCTGACCAAGGGCCTGTCGAAAGCATATGGGCCGGACGGGGTTCACATCAATGTCGTTTCACCCGCCTACATCGAGACGCCCATGACCGACGCCATGATGGAAGAACGCGCTAAGGAACAGGGAACGAGCATGGACGAGGCGGTAGAGAGTTTTCTTGAGGAGGAGCGACCTGGCATTACGGTCAAGCGCCGGGGACAACCGCAGGAAGTTGCCAACGTCGTGGCCTTTTTGCTCTCCGACCTCGCATCGTTTGTTGACGGATCGAACTACCGCGTGGACAGCGGCGCGGTGCAGACGGCGTTCGGTTAGGCCACTATGTCCGACGCTGTGTCCGCAACAACGTGGCTCGATGTCACCTACCCAATAACTGAGAGGATGGTCGTCTGGCCCGGTCAGCCCGAAACCGAGCGTAAGCGGATTAGCGATATAGCTGAGGGCGACGGATCAAACGTCAGCGTGCTGCGTATGAGTCTGCACACGGGCACGCACATGGACGCGCCGCTGCACTTCCTCGCGGACGGGGATGACATCAACAGAGCGCCGCTCGAGGCCGCGATAGGTCTGGCCCGGGTTGCGGAAGTTAGCGGGAGCGCCATCACCCGTGCGGACATCGAGGCTTACGAATTGCGTACAGGGGTTTTACAGACCGGTGAACGGCTACTTTTCCGCACAGTGAACTCGGGGCGCAACTGGCTGACCGAACCCTTCGACGAGGACTACGTTGCCGTCGCGGTGGACGCCGCCGATTACCTTGCGGCAAAGGGGCTACTGCTGGTAGGCGTCGATTACCTCTCGGTTGCGCCGTTCAAGAACCCGACGGACACGCACAAGGCGCTCCTCGGGGCAGGCGTGTGGGTGATCGAAGGGCTCGATCTGCGCGCTGTGGCCGAAGGCCCTTACGAGATGCTCGGGTTGCCGCTTAGGATCGAAGGCAGTGACGCCTCGCCTCTGCGGGTACTCCTGAAACCCATGGCCTGATGGAGTTATACCGTGCGACTTTAACCCTTATCAGCCGCTGCCGGTTTGATCAACTCGTTTCGCTGCTCTTATCAAGCCAGCGGTGTTTTAGGGATTTGTCGTGCGCAACCTTAGCGTGAGGCAGTGTTGAGGATGCCGCCGTCCACCGCAAGGGTTGCCGCATGGATGAACTCTGCGTCCCCGCTCGCTAGGAATACGACAGCCTTCGCGATGTCAGCCGGGGTGCCTGCACGACCTGCCGGAGTAGGCGCGACCATCTGCGCAATTACTTCACTCGAGCCCTCATTACCTTCTGTCAGCACAACGCCAGGGGAGATAGCATTTACTCTAGCGCCAGCAGAACCGTATTCGGCTGCCCAGGAACGGGACATCTGCTCCAGGGCCACCTTGGTTGCACCGTAGAGCGCGCTGATAGGAATGCCCAGAGATCCCATCCATGAGCCAATGTTGACGATCACGCCCTTGCCTCTTGCCGCCATAGCGGGCGCGACAACGGCGACGAGCGCGTGGGGCGCGCGGACGTTGACGGCGAGCAGCGCGTCGAGGGTGTCATCAGTAACGTCGGCCGTGGGACCTACCGGGTAGATGCCCGCGTTGTTGACCAAAATATCTATCCTGCCGCCCAGTACTCTCGTGGCTTGTTCGGCCAGGTCTCGAGCTGCCCCTGCGGATGCGCCGATGTCGGCTTGAATAAAGACGGCACGACCACCTGCACCTCGGACGGTTTCGACTGCTTGCCCGCCTCGAGTAGAGTCACGACCACTTATGACGACATGAGCACCCTCGGCGGCGAGAGCTAAGGCAATGCCGCGCCCAATACCACTGGTCGAGCCTGTGATGAGCGCAGTCTGCCCTTGGAGTTTCATAATTGTGTGCTGTCCTTGGTCCATGTCTGTCTCCTTAGCTAATCTCATAACCGCTTGTACTTTAAAACCAGTTGTAAGGTAGCACGACTGGTGCAATAATGGAAGCAGTTGAGGGGGGAATGATGAGCAATAAAATAAGATCCGGCTGCCCAGTGAGTTTGGGTCTCGACATCTTCGGCGACCGTTGGACGCTCTTGGTCGTCCGCGACCTGATGTTCAGCGGCAAGCGCCACTTCCGGGAGATCATGTCATCGTCCGAGGGCATCTCGAGTAACATCCTGGCCGACAGGCTGAAACTGCTTTTAGAAGAGGGGCTAGTCACCAAAGCCGACGACCCGAGCCACCAGCAGAAGGCGATCTACAGCCTCACCGAGAAGGGCATCGCGCTGCTGCCGGTGCTGATGCAGATCAGCCGCTGGAGCTACACGTACCGCCCGGTTAGCGAAACGTACCTGCCCAACCCGGGACCAAGTGAGGGTGAAAGCCTGGCAGCCTGGGAGCAAGCAATGGCGAAGCTAAGCCAGGAACATCTCGGTGCCGCTTGAGTCATAGGTAACACACTCCGGCCCGGAAACTTAGGTTTTAAGTAGGGGGCGCTACGGCGTCCAGTATGAGCCAGCAGCTCGGTTTTGATTGAAGAAAGTAGAGACGTCTGTGAACCTGACTGATTACCGCACGTTAGGCCGCTCTGGCCTCGTCGTCAGCCCCCTCGCGCTTGGCACTATGACTTTCGGTACTCAGCGTTGGGGGTCGCCTGACGACGTTTCCGCCGCCGTATTCGACACTTACATCGACGCTGGTGGCAATTTAATTGATACGGCAGACGTTTATGCGGGTGGACGCAGCGAAGAACTTGTAGGCAACTACCTTGCTGCACGCAAGTTGCGCGACCGGGTGGTACTCGCCACCAAGTTCGGCTTTAACGCCGAACGTGGCAACCCCAACGCCAGCGGCAACGGCCGCAAGAACATCTACCGAGCACTTCATGGGTCGTTGCGCCGCCTTCAGACGGACTACGTTGACTTCTACTGGCTTCACGTGTGGGATATGGTGACGCCGGTCGAAGAGGTTTTGCAGACGCTTGGGGATCTGGTGCGAGCGGGGCACATCCGCTATTTTGGTTTTTCGGATATGCCTGCCTGGTACACCACTAAAGCCGCCACGCTGGCACAGATTCATAACGTACCCGGCCCGGTTGCCATGCAGCTCGAGTACTCGCTTGTTGCCCGTGGCCTCGAGGCCGAGCACGCTCCAGCGGCGCACGACGGCGGCCTAGCCATTGTTCCCTGGAGTCCACTCGCGGGAGGATTTCTGACAGGCAAGTACGAACGCGAAGGTGCAGGAACCACGGGTGGGGGTCGCTTGAGCGGCAGCAATCCCTTTGGTGATACGAAGTTTACCGATCGCAACTGGCGCGTGCTGGACGTTCTCAAAGAGGTGGCTGCTGAGCAGAACCGTTCGCCCGCGCAGGTCGCACTCGCGTGGGCATTAGCGCAACCCAGCGTCGGATCGCTACTTATTGGGGCCAGCAAGCTGAACCAGCTGCACGAGAATCTGGCCTCGCTTGAGGTCAGCCTTACTCCTGAACAACTTGAGAGGTTGGATGAGGCTAGTGCGCCCGAAACGCCCAACTTCTTCAACGAAAGGCTCAAACGCATCGTTTTCGGCGGTGCAACCGTCCAGGGGTGGCATTGACCCCTTGGCGCGTCGGTCGCGAGACTAGGGTGTCGTCAAGGCGCTCGAGTGAACGAATGACCTGACCATCGCGGCAATCCACCCAAGCATCAATTCTTCTCGCTCTCGCTGTTCCTAAGCGAGTAGAAGATAGCGGACGACAATTAGCTTTGTCGCCTGCTAACAAGCACCGTGATCGGCTAACGCGATGAACTCTACTATCAGATACACTTTCCTACAGCAAAACGTACGAGTTTTGTCTTAGGAAAGGCAGTAAATAGGTGTAGGAATATGAGATTCTGCCCGAAATTGGGCCGCTATTTGCAAATGGATCACCTAGCTTGCTTCTATTAGGTTGCCCTCGAATCTGCTCATACCATAGGGTTGACTAACTAGCCAACTTTACGTCGCCAAATATCCCACGTGAGCGGCCCAGCTTGGTCATCGGGAACAGGGATACCCGATATTTTGAGAGCTATCTTGATCTGTCCATGGTGGTAGCCGTCGTGCCACAAAAGCATTTGCAGCATCAGTACAGGATGACCATAATCCATATCCGTTTCTCTTCCCGCCTCAATTCGTCCTCTCACCGCCCTTCGCACCGCTTCGGCACTCTCGTTAAGCATTTGTGCGATGCGGCTTTTCTCTCCCTCGGCGGCCCATTCTTGTTCCGGCACGGGTTTAGCGTATTCGGGCGCTTCCTCAAAGACGGTAATGAACCGTTCGTGTTGGAGATGGCTGAACTGTTGAGATACTGTAGGGCTGGTCTCAGTCGCCCTGGCTTCTAGACCACCCTCGGGAAGCGCGTCTAGCAAATTGAGCATAATTGTGTTGTTTCTGTTCCATGACTCGAGCAGAGCGTCCAGTAGATCAGCGTTTATTGGCTGTGACATAAAGTATCGGCCTCCAAGGTTAAAACAATCCGTACCAATCAGAGTTTGACTATAAGCGCGCTTTAGGTAACTTTTATGCCTATTTTGCTCCTCACACTTGCCTTAGCAAGCTTCTTTACCGAGTTGCATAACAACCAAATCACACACTTTTGCAGCCCCAAACTGCACTTTTCTGCGAAGCGCCTATACTCATCGCATGTCGTGTTGCCAAGATAAAGGTTGTGAAGTCGAAGCCCTGCAAAAGAGTCAGTCCAAGGTGTTGTGGACAGTCTTAGGCATCAACAGCGGGATGTTTGCCGTTGAACTGGTCATGGGGCTATTGGTCGGCTCCGTGGCGCTCTTAGCGGATTCGCTCGACATGCTGGGCGACACGCTAGTTTACGGCTTTAGCCTCTTTGCCATTGGTCGCGCTGCTCACTGGCGAGCGCGGTCGGCGCTCTTAAAAGGCGGCATCATGGCGGTGTTCGGCCTCGGCGTGTTGGGCCAGGCGACCTATAAGCTATTCGTCCCTGAAACGCCTTTGGCGGGACTGATGGCGCTAACGGCGGTGGTGGCGCTGATCGCTAATGGGTTCTGTCTCTACCTGCTCACCCGGCACCGGGGCGACGACATCAACATGCGCTCGACCTGGCTCTGCTCGCGTAACGACATTGTGGCGAACTCAGGGGTGATTCTCGCAGCGGGGGCAACTTTTCTCACCTCTTCGGTCTGGCCGGACTTGCTGATTAGTTTGGTGATTGTGGCGGTGTTCCTGCGCTCTGCTTGGACAGTACTTACCGAAGCTTGGCGGGAGCTGCATCCGGCACTATGCGCGGCGGGGCGTTGCCCGGTTGATGCGTGCGCATGTCCAGCGGGAGCCTAGCTGCAACCAAACGCTCAAGAGTGGGTGAACGGAGAGCACACACTTCGGCAAAATGTCCAGTCACGCGGCGGCGGTTTGTGGTTTTCAGAGGTCAGTGGGCAAAAAAATCGCGCTCGTCTTGAGCGCTTTGATTCTTTAAGTCTATCGCTGTATGCATCATTCGTCAATACAATGCGTGCTTTCATTCTCCCATTAGACATAAAGCAGCCCAAACGACCGAAAAACGTCCGAACGTGCTATTGCAAACGTACGAGCGCGCTACCCTTGGTTTGTGCATTCCCCCTTATGTATTTCGTTGATAAAGCTCGCCATATATCGTTGGTATTTTGCCATTCTCGTTGCCTGCTTGGTTGTCGCTCATGGCTAAAATCGACATTTTTGACCTCGCGCTCATCGGCGACCGGCGCACGGCCGCTCTCGTCCACCGCAGCGGCAGCGTCGTCTGGTACTGCCCAGAGCGTTTCGACGCGCCTGCCTTGCTGACGTCGCTACTCGACACCGAAAGGGGTGGGCGCTGGGAGCTGACCCCGCCGCTGCAACCCGAAACGCGGCGCTACTTGGGCGACAGTGGCGTGCTGGAAACGGTTCTGAGTGCCCCCGAAGGCACCCTGACCGTCACCGATTGGCTGCCCCTTGGAGAGAATCTTCCCCATGGCCTCTGCCGCCGCTTTTCCGCCGCACCACACCCTCTAGTCTTATCGCTTATCCTCACCCCTGATTACGGTCGTCAGATGGTCCAATCCCGACCTGAAGGGGGTGCCGTGCACTTTGGCCGCCAGCTTCTCTACGCTTCACATCCGCTCGAGCCAACTGAAGCTGGTGCCCGTATGACCGTGCCCCAAGGCGAGTCAAGTTGGGCCTTCCTAAGTGAGAAGGCTATAGACGACTTCAGCGCTGAAGATCTCGAGCGTTCGCTTCGAACGACGCTCAAAGGCTGGGACGAGCGGGCTAAACACACCACCTATAGCGGTCCCTATAAACGGGAGATGAGCGCCTCGCTGCGCGCAATCAGGCTGCTAACCTTCGAGGCGACCGGCAGCGTTGTCGCTGCCCCGACAACCTCACTACCAGAGGTCCTCGGCGGCGCACGTAACTACGATTACCGCTACGTCTGGCTGCGCGACGCCGGGATGATCGTGAGCGCCCTGACTCGAGCGGGCGGCGACCCCTACGAGGGCGCGCGGTTTCTCGACTTCATCGCCGAATCCGACCCGCCCACCGACGGCCTGCCGCTTGCCCCCTTCGCCACGCCTGACGGAAAGAAAGCCGAGGCTCAGACGGTTCTGGATCTTCCTGGTTACGCGAACAGTACACCGGTCGTGATCGGCAATGACGCCAACGAGCAGCTCCAGCTTGACGCTTACGGCAACGTCCTGCTCGCGGCCAAACTGCTTTACGGACACCTGGGCGAATCCAGACACTGGCCTCTCGTCGCCCGACTCGCCGACTACCTCTGTGACAACTGGCGCAAGCCCGACCACGGCCTTTGGGAGGAGAAACAGCCGCGCCAGTACACCTCAAGCAAGGTGATCGTCGCCTGCGGCCTTAGCTTTATCGCCGAATATAGCAAAGACGAAAGCCAAGCGCGGCGCTGGCGCGAGACCGCACAGGACATCCGCAGGTACGTTGCGCAGAACTGTCTGACCGCCGAAGGTGCTTACGCTGCCGTTGCGGGGAGCGACGCGGTGGATGTGTCGGCGGTCCTCTTTCCGGTCTGGGATTACACTGCTCCCAACACGCCTGAGATGCTGGCGACGATGCGCGTGCTCGAACGAGATTCTTCTGTAGGTAACCTCTATCACCGATACCTCTTCGAGTTTGACGCCCATGAAGAAGGCGCTTTTTTGGCCGGGACGCTCTGGGTAGCGCAGTACTGGGTCATGCGGGGTGAGCTGACGCGAAGCCGGAGGATCATTGACGCGGTGCTCTCTTGCAGCAATGATCTCTTTCTCCTGCCTGAAGAAGCCGACCCCCAGACCAAACGGATGCTTGGCAACTTCCCGCAAGCGTTTGTCCACGCCGCGCTGATCGGCGTTGTGGTTGATCTGAAAGCTGCAGAGGCCGGATAACAAAAGGGCTCGAGCCGCTAGACTCGAGCCCTACGATCAGAACTACGAACCCTCGGTACCAGTAGAAAACATCAAGTTGTAACGCACGTATGCCCCCGGGGGTCTTTGGCTACGTCGACGAGCTTACCTATGAAGCCGACAACTCTGAACTACCGCTTGCGAACTCGTCCGGACCCTCAAGCTCAAGCTCACGGATTGGAGCGCCTACATGGCCATTAACGCAGGTCTATCTGATAAGAGCAAACGCGCGTACGACCTGCTCTGCTTTGTTTGTTAGATCTATCCGCTAAACTCATGCGGTTATGCGATTGGCTTCCTCGTCTCTATTTTGATAAACACCTTCCGGCCGTTTCAGGCCGGGTGTTACAACACCAGCAGGCTAACGTAAGAGTTATGTTAGACAGGACTCAGTATCTTGATTTGTGGACATCTACCCGACGCCCTTGAACACACCATCAGTTCGGGCTCCAAGAATCTTTCCCATTATGCCCAACGAACGCTCTCGTTCTCAGCTCATTGTCGAGCTCACCCAACTCGCTCTTTCGGCACCCGATATTCCAACCGCTGTTCTGCCTGCTCTTGACGCCCTCGTTGCTCGAACAGCTGCCGCTGGCTCCGCTTATTTTCAGGTAGGCGGCGGCGTTTTCAAAGCACGTTCAGCCGCTGGTGTCATGCCGCAAGGTCCCATCATGGACGCGATTCTCGCCCATGGCCTACCCGCTGACACCCCGTTGATGCGCTCACTCGAGGCTTCTACCGCACCGCTCTTTTTTGACGACACTCAAGTCTCGCCCGAGGCAGCTGGTTTCCCTGAGCTCGGCGTAGCTAGCCTGGCCGCAGCACCTGTTAGGAGTCGTACGGGCGAGCTTCTAGGGGCGTTTCTCATGCATACTTTCACTTGTCACAACTGGGACGAGCGTGAGTGCGACCTGTTCAGCGCAATTGCAGGAACCGTTGCAGCCTTAGCGGCTCGACTTGTGGCTGAAGAGCAGGCACTCCTTGCAAAGGAGGATGCTATTAAGGCGCTAGGCATTGCTGTGGAGAGCCGGGACGCCGAGGTCAAAGGACACACCGACCGAGTAACCGACCTCTCCGTACGTGTGGGACACGCCCTTGGGCTCAGCGACGCTGAGCTCGACGCCCTACGCTGGGGAGCGTACCTGCACGATTTGGGGAAGGTCGCCACCCCTGACGCCATTCTGCATAAACCGGGTAAGCTCGACAGCGCCGAATGGCAGATAATGCGCCAACACGTCGATGCAGGCTACCGGGTTGCCAAGCAGCTGGCGTTTTTACCGCAAGCTACCCTCGATGCTGTGCTCTTCCACCACGAACGCTGGGACGGGCGAGGCTATCCCCAGGGGCTCGAGGGTGAGGCCATCCCGCTTACAGCCCGCATCTTCTCGGTCTGTGACGTGTATGACGCGCTGGTTTCTCCGAGACCGTATAAACCTGCCTGGACCCATGAGGAAGCCTTGACCGAGATCGTGTCGCAAACGGGTAGTCAGTTCGACCCTCAGGTCGTAGCGGCCTTTTTGGGTCTTTTTGCTGCATCCGAGACTATTGTAGGCGGTTCAGGGCAGATGTGAACGCTTCTGCTTGTTCCTAACGCAGATTTGGCACGCCCAAATAAGATGAGGCGGCTACGTATGCTATCAACCAGCCAGCACCGGGGGGCGCGAATCTAGCTTAAACTTCACGCGAAGGACCATCGTACACAGTCCTTCTGTTTGAACCGTATCAAACCCGTATTGTCCCATCAATAAAAAATGCGCCCCAATGAGGGCGCATTATCTGGTTTGAAAATTTGTCTACTCTTCGCCGTTCGGCATTTCGGCAGCGTTCACATCCGTTTCGGTGAGTTCGCTATCCATATCCTCGACCTCTTCGTAGTCCTCTTCAGTTACTTCACCCTCTTCTGCACCGTCGGCAGCAGACGTACCCAAAGGATCGCGAACGTCATCACTCATTGTGGCCTCCGAGCCTGATTGTGGAGTCTGACAGCGAATCCTTCAGTGGGCTGCGACACTGGACAAGCTCTTGCATAAAAGTGCCGTCACGGGAAACACTTTCTCGCACCGACACGTTTCTTCAAGTGGGGTCTGGCCTAGGGTGGATGATCTTTAGCAGCCGCAGAAGCGTTGCTTTATCCCCCTGACTGATGTTCTCGTATCGGCTCACTGTTACTGCCGTCCATAGACGGTTCGCTTCCACTCGAGTGGTCTCGCCTACTTCGGTCAGAGCCACCGTCCGCCCACGCTGGTCCCTTTGAAGTGTGGACCGCTCGATCAACCCTTTCTTTTCAAGCTGCTTGAGCAGCATAGAAATCCTCACGGGGCTGATTCCTATACGTTTAGCCATCTCACCTGAGCGAACGAAGGGATCGTGAGCAATGAAGTTGAGAAGCACAACATGAAACGTCGTCAGACTCATCGGCTCGAAAGCGCGGTTGGCTGCTTCTCTCAACTGCCAGACAGAAAAGACAAGCAGATCGGCGATCTCTTCATCAAGCTGAGTGGGGGTATTAGGATCACGAGAAGTCATTGGAAAAACCGTCCTAGATAGAAAAGCTAAATAACGGCAAGCTTTGGCACTGTTTTACACCTAAACGTTGGGTCGAGAAGATTTTGCGAGACACCATCTAACCCCAAGCACTTCGACGTCGATGAGTGAATCAGCCCGGAAATACCCCATCCATTTTCACAATCTCTGCTAGGCTTAACTCAGAACATGTTCCAAGAATCCACTGTTGAGAGACATGCAATCATCTCCGAGCTCCACGAGACTGCGCTAACCTGGTTGTCTCAATTCAGGATAGCAGCCGGTCGAG
>JBMDWS010000430.1:0-3187 GCA_048594695.1 Truepera sp.
GAAGCGCAGCTCGACCGCTTTCTCCTAAAAATCCTCGTGCCGCGTCCGGACGCGGCCACACTCACGCGGATCCTCTCCGCGACCACAGGTACGAGCGAGGCGGCGGTGCCGCAAGTTCTGAAAAGCGATGAGCTGACCGAATTGCAGGCACTCCTCAGGGCCGTGCCCATCTCGAGTCGGGCGCTCGAGTTTGTCGTTGGCCTTGTCGAAGCGAGCCACCGTCACCCGCTCGTGCGTCTCGGCGCGAGCCCGCGTGGCGCCCAGTCGATGGTGCTTGCGGCGAAAGGCTACGCGCTCGCCTCGGGCCGCCCGAACGTTGAATTAGAAGATCTGCGCCGCGCTGCGCCAGCTGCCCTGCGCCACCGTCTGCTTCTGAATTTCGAAGCCGAGGTCGAAGGCACCAGCCCCGACGAGGTCATTGCCGACCTGCTTAAAGGGGATAAGGTCACGCGCTGAGCCCGATGCTCTCTCCCCAGACCCGCACCCTGCTCTCGCGCTACACCCTGGCTCCGCGCGTTCTGAACGCGCTCTCGGGCGAGCGGTTGTCGCGTGAGGCGGGCCAGAGTCTCGAGTTCTACGACGTGCGCCCCTACGGTGCGGGCGACGAACTGCGTTATGTGGACTGGAAGGCGTACGCCCGCACAGGCAAGCTTTTTACCAGGCTTTTTCAAGCCGAGCGCACGTCTGCTCTAAATATCCTGCTCGACAGCAGCCCCAGCATGATGTTGGGGGGCAAGTGGGCAGCGGCGCAGCGCCTCGCTGCCATGCTCGCCTACCTCTCTCAGGGGATGCGCACGCAGGTTTACCGCTTCGGCGGGGACACCAGCCTGCGCGGCGGACAGCGGCGGCAGCTTCCGGAACTCTGGCGCTTTATCGAAACGACGCCGGAAAGCGCGAACGTGAAACCGGGCGCCGCGCTGCAGGCGTTTGCGGCGTCTGCGTCTGCTGGGGCCGGAATGGTGCTGGTCCTCTCGGACTTGTTCGACGAGGCGTCGCTGCAGCCCGCACTCATCGCCCTGCGGGCGCGCCGCCTCGACGTATGCTTCGTGCAGATCATGAGCCAGGACGACCTCGGGCCTGAACCCTCGCGCCTCGACCTGCGCGACAGTGAGACGGGGGAACGGCTCGAGGTCGGCCCCGACGAGGTGCGGCTCTATCAGGAGGCAGTGCGGGCGTTTTTGAACCGCACCCGCGCGTCGGTCCTGCAGGCGGGTTTTCGCTACCTCTTCGCGCCCGTTGAGGAGACAGAAGCGGGCGGTGACGCCGAACTGCTCGCCGGGCTCTACCGAGCGGGCATCCTGACCCGGCGCTGAGACCTTCCCAAGTACGCGAAGACCCCCGAATATGCGCATTCGGGGGTCTTTGACTTTAGGGTAAGGCTAGCGGGCGTACTGCACGGCCCGCGATTCCCGTACCACCGTGACCTGCACCTGCCCCGGATACTCCATGTCCTGCTCGATGCGCCCGGCGATGTCGCGGGCAAGCAGCACCGCCGAGGCGTCGTCGACCTTATCGGGTTCGACGATGATGCGAATCTCTCGGCCTGCCTGAATGGCGTAGGACTTCTCGACACCAGGAAAGCTTGTGGCGATGGTCTCGAGGCTCTCGAGCCGCTTCAAGTAGCTCTCCATGCTCTCACGCCGCGCTCCGGGCCGGGCCGCGCTGATGGCGTCGGCTGCCGAGACGATGATGGGGAAGAGGGTCTCGGAGAGTTCTAACTCGTGGTGATTGGCGATCGCGTCGATGACTTCCTGAGGTTCGCCGAAACGCCGGGCGAGGTTCGCGCCGATCTCGGTGTGCGTCCCCTCGATCTCACGGTCGATGGATTTACCGATGTCGTGGAGGAGTCCGGCGCGTCTCGCTAGCGCCTCGTCGAGACCAATCTCGGCAGCAATGATGCCCGTCATGTGCGCGACCTGCACGGAGTGTTTGAGAACGTTTTGACCATAAGACGTGCGGAAGTGCATCCGGCCGAGGAGTTGGATGAGCCCCGGCTTGAGCCCAACGACGTTGGCCTCGAGGGCCGCCTCTTCGCCACGTTCGCGGATATAGCTCTGCATGTCGCTCTGCGCCTTATGGACCGTTTCCTCGATCCGGGCCGGGTGGATGCGCCCGTCGGTCACGAGTTCGGTGAGGGCGAGTTTGGCGACCTCGCGGCGGATCGGGTTGAACGAACTCAGCAGGACTGCCTCGGGGGTGTCGTCAATGATGAGGTCGACGCCGGTGAGGGATTCGAAGGCGCGGATATTGCGCCCCTCCCGCCCGATGATGCGGCCTTTCATGGCGTCGCTGGGGATCGGAACGACCGACACGCTGATTGCTGCCGAGACCTCGCTGGCACTGCGCTGAATGGCCTGCGCAATGATGTTGGTGCTCTTGCGTTTGGCTTCGGCGTCGGCCTTCTCGAGCTGGGCGCGGATGCGCACGGCTTTCTCACGCTCGAGCTCGCTGCTCAGCTGCCCCATGATGATTTCGGTGGCCTGTTCGCGGCTCAGCTGAGCGACTTCGAAAAGGCGAGCCTCGAGCGCGTTGCGTTTCTCCTCGAGGTCGCCCTCCTGCGCTTTGAGTGCGTCGGCACGCTCATCGAGCCGGGTTTCGACGTCGTCGAGTTTGAGGGCGCGCGCGTCCTGCTGTTCGCCGCGCCGGGTGAGGCGCTCCTCGGTAGCGTCGAGCCGTTCGCGGTCGCGCCGGATTTCGTCGCGCGCTTCACGGATGCGTTCACCCTCGCGCTGGGCGTCGGTCTGGACGCGCCTGAGTTCGATTTCTGCAACCTGCCGTTCGCGGGCGAGGTCGGCGTCGAGGGTGGCGCGGGCGCGGTCGGCCTCGTCCTCGAGGCGCACCTGGGCTTGCCGTAAAAGCTCATCTCGCTGCCCCTGAGCGGTCGCTAGGAGGCGATCTGCATCGCTCTGGGCGCTGCGCCTAAGCAGGTCGGCTTCGGTGCGGGCCCGCTCGAGTAACTCGGTGTCGCGTCGCTGCCTAAAGAAGTAAGCGAGCCCGCCGCCGAGTGCGAGCCCGAGCAGCAGAAGGAGGATGGAGCTTAACGTGTTCACGCGGACTCACGCCCAAGGTCACTAAAATCGGCTTGAAGCGCGACCTCGGCAGTCTTACCAGAGACGGCAGCGACGACCTTCTGCCTAATTTCATCAAAGACCTGAGGACGATCCTGGAGATAAGCCGAGGCTTTCTC
>JBMDWS010000431.1:0-7400 GCA_048594695.1 Truepera sp.
CGTCGTGCGGGTCGCAGAGGCGCTGGCGCGGCTCTACAGCGAACGGGAGATACTTATTCACCTCGACCTCGAGCCCGAGCCCGACGGACTGCTGGAAAACAGCCGAGAACTCATCGCTTTTTTCGAGGACTGGCTCCTGCCGATCGGGGGTAGCATGCTCGCCGAACGCCTGAGCATCTCGGAAGAGGCCGCCCGCGAGAGCCTCTTGCGGCACATTCAGGTCTGTTTCGATACCTGTCACGTCGCGCTCGCCTTCGAGGACCCGGATATTGTCCTCGACGCGCTTGAAGCACACGGCATCCGGGTCGGAAAAGTGCAGATCTCATCGGCGCTCGAGCTCGTCCCGGACGACCAGGAGGCCACGCGGCGTGCACTATCGCCCTACACGGAGCCAGTCTACCTGCATCAGGTGATCGGGCAAAACCGGGACGGCTCGCTGACGCGCTTCCCCGACCTGCCCGAAGCCCTCGCCGCGCTGCCGCAGGGGGAGACAGAACGCTGGCGCGTCCACTTTCACGTCCCGGTTTTTCTCGAGGGCACCGGGACCTTTGCCACCACACAGGCAACCATCCTGAAAACGCTCGCCCGCCAGCGCCGCAAGCCTTTTGCCGAAGGGCTCGAGGTCGAAACCTACACCTGGAGCATCCTGCCTGAGTCCCTCAAACTCGACCTCACCGCCTCGATCGAGCGCGAACTCAAATGGACGCTGGAAACGCTGTAGCTCCGGTGGCCCCCTTCGACCTACCACTGACGAAGAAGCGTGGCATCTACCGTGCCCTGAGTGAGAAACCGGATGTGCCGCTCGCCCAGCGCAGCAACTTCTGGCCGCTCACTGCGGCGCTCTACGAACCGCTCTGGCGCAGGCGCTCGATCTCGCTGCTGACGCGAGGCGCGTTCAGTACGGCGCGAGAACTCGAGCTGCTTCTCACGTGGCTGGACCCGAGACCGGGCGAGCGCATCCTCGACGCAGGCGCGTCCGCCGGGCTCTACGCCCGCACCCTGCTTCGCCACACGCCGGGGCTCGAGGTGCACGCACTCGACTTTTCGCGGCCGTTTCTCGAGACGGCCCGGCGTTACGCCAAACGCGACAGCGTCGCTCCCGTTCTCGTCCACGCCGACGTGCGCCATCTTCCTTACCAAGACGCCATCTTCGACGCTGTCGTCTGCGGCGGCTCGCTCAACGAGTTTACCGACCTGTCCCGAACCCTGACCGAGTTTGCCCGCGTTCTCAAACCGAATGGGAAACTCTTTCTGATGGCGCTGCTTCAGTCAGAAGGCCGCCCGGGCCGCAAGATTCAGAGACTTCTGAGCCTCAGCGGATTGCAGTTTTTCGAGACAGAAAGGTTCGGGGCAACCGTACAGACACTCGGTTTCAGCCCCTTGCACGTGCAGATCTGTCCACCGGTTAGCTTCTCTCTTTACCAAAAGGTAACCTGCCAAACATAGTGGCAGAAGTTGCAATGTGTTTGCGCTTAGCGTCTTACCGTAAGGGGCAAATCATTTCCGAAGGGGGAAAAACATGAGCTTTATCTTGTGGCTCGTTATCGGCGCACTCGCAGGCTGGATCGCCAGCATGATCATGAAGACCAACGCCGAGCAGGGCATCCTGATCGACATCATCGTCGGTATTATCGGGGCATTTATCGGGGGCTACGTCGTAAGGTTTTTCGGGGTCAACCCGGACGCCAACCTGATTATCAGTCTTGTGACGGCAGTCATTGGGGCCGTCATCCTGCTTGCGATCATCAAAGCGGTTCGTCGCAGCACCTGATCCGACAACCATTCATCTTCTCAGGCGAGGCTGGTCCTCGCCTTTTTTGTTGCGGGGTGCCAAGAGCGTCTCGAGACAAAAGCGCGCGCACCTCTTCAATTGCTGGGCAGCTTTGGGTGAGATGCGCGCGCTCCCTATTGTACCCGCATTTGGCACAGGAAAGGGCGAGGACCACTCTGTGGCGCGAACGCTGGTACTGGCCCAATTTTATAACCCAGTCAGGTAGCGACGGTCAGGTAGAGATCGAAGCGCGTCGTCTTGCCAGGGATGCTGCCATGAGGTTTGCCGCCAAGCGGTGCCGCGCCTGCCGGGCGTTTAACCACGACCCGCTTGAGCGCGACCTGCCGAGCGACCCCTAGAAGCGCCCCCGCGTCCTCGTCGCCACCAATCAGGGAACGAAAGAGACGCATCTCCTTTTTGGGCAGGGCATTTTTTGCAGTATGCGGGTACATCGGGTCGAGATAAACGACGTCGGGACGCAGGGCGAGGCTCGAGAGGTAGTCCCGCGCCTCACCCACATGTAGGGTCATCCGCGCAGCTACCGATGCAACCTCCGGATGCTTAAGGGCGCGGCGCAAAGCGTCAGCCAGAAGCGCCCCAACGATAGGGGAACGCTCGAGCATCGTCACCTCCGCGCCCAAACTCGCCAGCACGAAGGCGTCGCGCCCGAGCCCGGCCGTCGCGTCGATCACGGTCAGGGGAGATTGACCGCGCAGCCCGACCGCCCGTGCGAGCGGCTGAGCCCGCCCACCGCCATGTTTGCGGCGATAGTCGGCGCGGCCCGCCACGAAGTCGGCGTACACGGGACCCGCCGCGCCGGGCGCGGTGTCGCGCAGCTCGAGCCTCTCCTCGGTCCGGTAAAGAAGCAGGGGCGCGTCAAAGGCAACAGATAAACCGAGGGCCGCAGCAAGGGCGTTCACCTCGGCCTCTTGACCGGGTGTACCCGCGACGGCAACCGAAGCAGCGAGACTCACGCGCAACCCTGCCAGAAACTCAGCATTCTAAACTCAGCCCTAGATCCTCACCGGGACGAAAAGGTTTCCTGCCCTGTCCGGGCAGCCCTTAGCAGCTCCCAGAGCGCCGGATCGGTATAGTCCTGGATCACGAGCGTCGCCCCGACCGCGCGCAGCGCCGCTTCGGTCTGAGAAGTCGCCACGCCTACCGTCGGAATACCCGCCGCGACCGCCGAGCGCACGCCGCTCAGCGCGTCCTCGAAGACGATGGCTTCACGCGCCTCTAGGCTCAAGATGTCGAGCGCTGTCTGGTAAGGCAGGGGGTCGGGTTTTCCGCGCGCAAGCTCCGCCGCGTAGACTTCGGGAGAGAAAGTGTCTGTCAGGCCCACCGCCGTTAGCAGATGCCCCGCCATGTCGCGGGGTGCGCTCGTCACCAGCGCTTCAGCGAGGCCTTCCTTACGCCCCCAGGCCAACAGCTCACGGAGACCCGGCAACACCTCCCATGCGGGCGAGGCGTGCAGGAAGGTGTTCTCTTTGAGGTTCATCAAGTCCACACGAAAAGCGTCGGTTTCATTCGGGAAATAGTCGCGCAGGATCTCCATGTTGGGCCGCCCGGCCATGCGGGCGTCGTACTCGGGGCGCTCCAGAGTCATGCCGAGGTCTCCCAAAACCTTGACGTAAGCCTCGAAGTGCAGATCGTCGGTCGCAACGAGCGTACCGTCCATGTCGAAGATCAGGGCGCGCAGTTTCACCCCGCCAGTCTACCTGCTCTCCCAGACGAGGCCATGTCAGGACGGGTCCGAGAAAGCCAAAACCGTGCCCCAGCGGGTGTGCATCCGGGGGTTCACAGCGCCCTCAAAAGATGCTACCATCGAGAAGTAAACCGCTTTAGAAGCGTGTGCATTTTTTCGCATATGCCTAAGAATCACAACCTTTAAGGGCCAAACACATAATTTTCGCAAGCCCCAGAGGGCAGGAGGTTTAGATGAACAACAAGAGTCTGGAGAGCCGTCGTCGTCAGGCCGTCTCGAGAGCCGCCTACTCCTCGCACCCGGTCTACCCGGTGCGCGGCGAAGGGGCTTACGTCTGGGACGCCGACGGCAAAAAGTACCTCGATTGGTCGGTCGGCATCGCCGTCATGAACGTGGGGCACTCGCACCCCAAAGTCGTCGCGGCGGTGCGGGAGCAAGCCGAAGAGTTTCAGCACCTCTGCTTTGCGGTAGGGATGCACGAGAGCTACATCGAACTCGCCGAGCGGCTCAACGCGATTGCGCCGGGGCCTTCGGAAAAGCGTACCTTCCTCGTCAACTCGGGCGCGGAAGCCGTTGAAAACGCTGTCAAGATCGCCCGCGTCGCTACCCGTCGTCAGGGCATCGTGGCTTTCACTCACGCTTTTCACGGGCGCACGCACATGGCACTGTCGCTGACTGGCAAGGCCAACCCGTACAAGGCCGGGTTCGCTCCCCGTGCC
Organism: Truepera sp.; assembly: GCA_048594695.1. GTDB lineage: Bacteria > Deinococcota > Deinococci > Deinococcales > Trueperaceae > Truepera. The sequence continues at coordinate 4,196 of JBMDWS010000431.1, forward strand.
GCCGAGGTCTACCGCGCCCAGTATCCCTACCTCTACCGCAATCCCTGGGGCGCAACGACCGAGGAAGAAGTGGCAGAGCGGGCACTCGCCGCGCTCAAGGATCAGGTCAAAACCACCATCGGCGAGAGCGAGGTGGCGGCCTTCCTGATCGAACCCGTAGCAGGAGAAGGGGGCTTTATCCCTGCCCCGAAAGCCTTTTTAGAAGGCGTCCAGAGCTACGCCCAGGAAATCGGCGCACTCTGGATCGACGACGAGGTGCAGGCTGGTATGGGCCGCACGGGCGCGTGGTGGGCTGTGGACCACTACGGCCTCGAGCCCGACCTCGTCACGAGCGCCAAGGCCCTCTCGTCTGGCTTTCCGCTCTCGGCAGTGATCGGTAAGGCCGAAGTGATGGACCGCCTCGAGCCGGGTCAGCTCGGCAGCACCTTCGGGGGCAACCCGGTATCGTGCGCAGCAGCCCTGGCAACCCTCGCAGTGATCGAGGAAGAGGGGCTACTCGTGCGGGCGCAGGAGATCGGTGCAGTAGCAACGGACCGGCTCCGGGCGCTCCAGGCCGAGCTGCCTGCGATCGGTGACGTGCGCGGCCTCGGGGCGATGGTCGGGATCGAATTTGTCAAGGACGACGCTAAAACGCCCGACCCCACGGCGGCGCAAGCGGTCCTCGAGCACGCCCGCGAAGACGGTCTACTGCTCCTGACGACCGGAACCTACGGCAACGTCATTCGGCTGCTGCCGCCCATTCGCATGAGCGACGCGGAACTCACGGAAGGTCTGGAGAAGCTCGAGCGGGCCATTCGGGCCGTGCTGAGTCCGCTGCCCGTGGGCGCGTAGCACACGCCAAACACCGAGCCGCCAGCCTCACGGTTGGCGGCTTTTTCGTACCTCTGCAGCGTCAGTTCTCGCCCCGCACGACCGTATCGATATCCCCTGTTACACCCTGCAAAAACCGGGTTACGACGGCCATCTCGCCCGGCGTCAGGACATTGATGCGGGCCGCGATAAGCTCGAGAAACGCCACGAGCTGCGGCTCGCCCGGCGCGGTCCCGCCCAGATAATGCACCATGACGCTGCGCCGATCACTCGGGTGCGGGGCACGCCGGACGAGGCCACGCTTCTCGAGGCGGTCAAGCATGGCTGTCGTCGCGCCCGACCCCATCTGCACCCGGACCGAGACTTCCTTGGCGGTCAGCGGGCCGTCCATCCGCAGGTGTTCGCAGGCGATAAGGTCCGAGAGCGGAATCCTCGCGTGGGACGAGAGCAGGCTGCTCAGCGTGTGGAGCGACGCATTGAGTGCGAAAAATGCATGATATAGCTCTCCACTTGAGTAGCTCTTTGATAGAGTATCTTGAGATACGTTATTCTTTTTCATAGTCCTATTATAATGCCCGTCGGTAGGCCTACCGTTGCTAGACCCACGTGGAAACCCGATACACGACTGGAGGCCAGACATGGCTCATCCGCCCATTAGCCCACCCGCAGGGCGCAAATCGCAAGCAGCGCTCGGCTTTATCTTTATCGCCGTTCTCATCGATACGCTCGGCGCGGGCCTCATTATTCCGGTGCTGCCGCGCCTCATTGAATCGTTTGGCGGCGTCACGCTGGCCCAGGCCTCGAGCTTTTACGGCTTTCTGGTCGCCCTCTACGCGCTGCTTTCGTTCGCTTTTGCCAGCGCCGTGGGCAGCCTCTCCGACCGCTTCGGACGCCGACCGGTACTTCTCCTCTCGCTTCTGGGGTTAGGGCTCGATTACGTCATCATCGCCCTGGCGCCCAGCCTTGCCTGGCTCGTCGTCGGCCGGGTGCTGGCGGGCATCTTCGGGGCGCTCGAGGTTACAGCGCTCGCCTACGTTGCCGACATCAGCCGGGCCGAAAACCGGGCCAAGAATTTCGGCGTCGTCGGGGCGGCGTTCGGCCTCGGGTTTATCGTGGGACCACTCCTCGGGGGCATTCTGGGTGGTATCGACCTGCGCCTTCCCTTCTGGTGCGCTGCCGGACTCTCGCTCCTCAACGTGCTCTACGGCCTCTTCGTGCTGCCCGAGTCACACCCGGTGGCCCGGCGCAGACCCTTTTCCTGGAGGCGCGCCAATCCGCTCGGGGCGCTCCTCGCGCTGCGGCGTTTCCGGGGTGTCCTGCCCCTGACGGGCGTCTACACCCTCACGCGCCTCTCGCTCAACGGGCTCATCGGCGTGTTCGTGCTCTACGCCAGCACCCGCTTCGGTTGGGGCGTGACCGAGGTCGGAATCGCCCTCGCCGTCACGGGGCTAGCACTCGCTGTCGTGCAGGGCGGACTCGTCGGGCCTATCGTGGGCGCATTGGGCGAGGCACGCAGCGTTGCCCTGGGCCTTTGCATCTCGACTTTGGCGTACGTGGTGCTTGGCCTCGCCATGACCGAGTGGCTCTTTTACGTGGGAATCATTCTGTCGGCGTCGGGTGGCTTGGTTGCGCCGACTGTGCAGGGTGCACTCTCGAGCCGCGTTGCCCCGGAGGACCAGGGGCTCTTGCAGGGTGCGCTTGCGGGCATCACCAATCTGACCAACGTCGCTGCGCCCCTAGCCACCGCCGGACTCTTCGCCTTCATCGTTTCGCAGAACGCGAGTTCGCCCATTATCGGTGCGCCACTACTTCTCTGTGCGTTGCTCGAGGGTACAGCTCTGCTCCTCACCTTACGCACCTTTGGGAAAGAGGTTCCCACCTTTGCCAAAGAGCCCGCATAATCCCTTAGAAGGAGGCGTGCGTGTCAGACGTGTTGAAACTGTCTTTCATAGGTCCCTTCTTAATAACAGTCTTTGACAGGCTCCTGAAAAGGGAACAGCCCGTAGGCACAGCAAGCGTCGGCTTCCCATACCCATAACCCTCGAGTGCATATGCCGGACAAACCTCATCTGAAACGCACACAACAAAGCCCCTGGCGTGACCAGGGGCTGCAGGCCTTAGTCAAACGCTAGAACGCTGGCGCCACCGTGTCCGTATGGACCGTCCGCCCGGCATCCTTATCGCCCTGAAAGTACGGCATCACCAGCTCACCGAAGCGCCGCGCCTCCTCGAGATGCCGATACGACGAGAGCAGGACCGTATCGAGGCCCAGCTTCTGGTAGCCCGGCAGCTTATCCGCGACCTGCTGCGGGTCCCCGACGATGGCGACGCCCACCCCGCTCCGGGCAAGACCGATCCCGGCCCAGAGGTGCGGTTCCACCATCAGATCGCCCTT
>JBMDWS010000432.1:0-1732 GCA_048594695.1 Truepera sp.
TACTCGCGGGAGAAGCGCAGCACGAGTCCGCCCGCCGTAACGAGCAGGCCCAAGGCAAGCCCGGCGACGCGCAGCACCTCCTCGGTGCTGGGGGGTGGAGAGGCAGCCACTACAAGCGCCCGCGCGCCTGCCTCCAACGCCTCCAAGCGGCCCAAGCGGGAGACAGGACGAGAAAGAAATAGATGACGGTCCCGAGCGTGTTGGGGTTGGAGAGGTAGATGCCGGCCCAAACGAGCGCCCACATCACGCAGGTCGTGGTGTTGAGCGCAAAAGGCAAGTAGCGCAGGCGTTGGCAGCGCATCAGCGGGGCATTAAGCAGGCAAACGGTAATCTTCGTCACGCCCACGAACAGGAAGATGGTGGCCCACAGGTTTTCGGGCAATCGGTTCATAAAGCGGTAGGAAACCGAGTTGGCGAACACATCGAAGGGTTGGGCTAATAGCACGCCGATAAAAAACGACAGCGCACCGGTTCCCAGTACCGTCTGGCGGGGGTTGTCGTAAAGGAGCGTGTCGGTCAGGGTGTCGCCCATAACGCCTAGTAGGCTGAGCGCTACCTCGCGCGGCGAGCGATATTCTTGTGCCACAGTCTCGCCACCCTTTCGTATGCATTGAGTTCATCCAGTGCGCTCAGCAGTAGCACCGCTGTCGAAGCCAGCATGACCGCAAAAAGCGGCGCCGCCGGGCTTTCGGCCGATGCCAGATAGAAGATAACGACGACCAGCAGCAGCTTGCCTAGGAGCAGCGCGGCAGTCACCGTCCGCACCCAGAGGGGCACAGGCTGGGCGTCGGCCAGCTTGACCCAAAGCGTCATGCCGCAGAAGAACACCGACAAGCCGCCGACAAGGAAACCTGTACCCCAGACGGCCTCCCCGGCCCATATCTGCATCACACCGTAAGCTCGCGAGGTGGCGAACGTATCGTAGGCGAGTAGCAGCCAGCCGCCGAACAGGGAGGTCTGCAAGCCCACGATGATCGACGCAGCTACGACCACACCCCGCCGGAACATATGCAGGGCGGCAGGGCTCAAACGGCCTCTCACGGCCTCACCTCGAGCAGCGCGGGTCGGGTCTTATCCTCCCCCACAAGCGTCATGAGCGCCCTGCCCTTGATCGGTACGCCTTCAAGCACGTCGATGACCAGGCGGCGTGGATAATTCTTGTTTTTCTCTTCAGGATAGGTCAAGCGGATGTAGCCATCGGGGCTGGCGGCGCATCCTTCGAGTTGGCAGTAGGGCGAGCGGATAACCAGCTCGAGCCCGACGACCTGCACCTCGCCCCCGGTGATCGGTCCTTTGGCAAGCACCTCGAGGTCACGGCTGGGCAGCTCCGAGAAAGCGAGATATGCGGGGTCGGGTTTGGCGATGGTGGCGACCGGGGCACAGCCGAACAGCAGCAGGGCCAGCGTCAGGGCGAAACGGGTCTTTACCATCCGAGTTCCTCCACCGTGTTGAGCAGGATGCTGTAGAGCTGATCGTCGATATCGAAACGCTCGCGGTTGTACTCGAGCGACTTTCTAAAGTCAGCGTCCGGGTTGCGCTCGCTTGCTCCTTTCCAGTCGGCGAACATTTCGGTCAGGCTTAGCAAGCTCATGCCCGCCAGGCGGTTCTCGAAGTGCTCGGGGTGATGATCGTTGCTGGCGTAGTGCAGGTCGATGGTGGGCTGATGCTGCCGCATGTGCTCGCGGTACGCCTCGGAGCCGTACTCAGGCACATTCGTAGCAAGCGCGTCGAA
>JBMDWS010000433.1:0-1696 GCA_048594695.1 Truepera sp.
CCTGGCGGCATCCGACGAGACTTACATCGCCTTTCAGAACACACTGATGGACCAAGACAAACGCATCATCGAGAGCCAGAGACCGGAAAAGCTGCCCCTCGACCTTCAGGCGGAACTGCACCTCAAGTCCGACAGGCTGGCAATTGCCTACCGCAAGTACCTGAACGACCTCGGGGTGCTGCGCGGCACGGCGTAAAGTCAGTCGATAACCTCTTGGGCGAGCGCTTCACGCACATCTTCCCGCTGCAGGGCTGCTACGCACCAATCGTACTGACCATCGCTGCCGTCCTCGCTGTAAGCATTGCTCGAGACCATCGCATAAAGCGCCCGGTAGAGCAGCAAGCGCTCACGGCTGTACCCCAAGCGTTCCTCACAAGCCTTCAGGAACCTGTCATCGATGGTGTGGCTATGCGGGCCGTACATGGTGTAGACGCCGCTCGCGATGCTTGCGTCGAGGGCGGGGTCACCGAAGAGGCTCAAAAAACCCCAGTCGAGCACCGCGCTGACGCGGTTCTGCTTATCCAGCAGGATGTTTTCGGGGCAGATGTCGCCGTGAACCGCGTGAGTCGTCGGGGCCTCGAGTCGCCGCAGGTGATACACCGTGCGCCTGTAAAGCCAGTCGAAGTCCGGGAGGGACGCACGCAGCTGTGAACCGTAGCGGGCTATCTTGCGCTCGGCGACCTCGAGCAACATAGAGGTTGCGCCGCCTGACTGTGCAGCACGGGAGGGCGTGACCCCGAGGATGGGAAGCGTGGCTAAACCGTGCGGCAGCGGGTTCTTCTTGAGTGCGCGCAGCACGGTCAAGGTAGCCTCGAGCGCGAAGGGAGGCGGCGTAGTTTCGTCGTCCGTGACGAGTTCACGCATGGACCGGCCCTTCAGCTCTCGTTCAACAGATACGGCCCTGCCCTCCACAACGCTCACTTCGGTGATGAGCGGCGTCTCGAAGGGCAGCGGGAGCGTGTCGAGCTGCACGTAAAACTGTTGGAGGGAGCGGATCTCGTCTGAAGATTTGCCGAACCAGACTTTGGCTACGCGCCCCTCCCCAATGCGAAACACATGTCCCTCCATACCTGAGGCGATGTGTTCGGCGCCGCTCGCGCCGAAGCGGTGTTACGTCTGTTGAGCAGTTTCTAGAGGCAAGGACATACGGGGCCTTTCACAGGGCGGTCTGGCCCTACTCTAGGCCAAACCCCGACAAGCCTTCGGGTACGCTTGGGGGCATGGACATCCTAAAGCTGCTCGAGGAAGTGCAGATCATCGCCCGCAACGGTCTGAACTACACACAAAATCCCTATGACAAAGAGCGTTATGAGCGGTTGCTGGCGCTGAGTAGCGAGACCTATGGGGAGCTTACCAGGTTACCGACTTCAGAAATCCGGGACAGGTTTGCCGGGGAACTTGGGCACATCACGCCAAAGCTGGGGGGCGACGCCGCGATTTTCGACGAACAAGGTCGCCTGTTGCTCATGGACCGTGTCGATGGTAGCGGCTGGTGTTTGCCCTGTGGCTGGGTCGAGCCGAATGAGCAGCCAGCTGCCGCAGCCGTTCGGGAAACCAGGGAGGAAACGGGACTCGAGGTTCGTGTCAAGAGGCTCGTCGGGGTCTTTTCGCGTCCAGCCGACGAGGCCATGGGGATTCACTGTATGAGCGCTGTCGTTCATCTGTGCGAAATCATCGGCGGTGAATTGGCCCTCTC
>JBMDWS010000434.1:0-17452 GCA_048594695.1 Truepera sp.
CCGATCGTGGCAGAACTCGAGGCCATCACAAAGGCGCTCCTTTTTGCCGAGGACACCGGGGCCGACCTGCACGTCGTTCACGTCTCGTCGGCGCGGGGCGTGCAGCTTATCCGTGAGGCTGCGGCGCGCGGCGTCCGCGTGACCTGCGAAACGTGTCCGCACTACCTCTACTTCAACGAGGACGACCTGATCCGTGAGGGTGCGCCCCTCAAGTGCGCGCCGCCGCTCCGGTCCGAGCGCGAGCGGCAGGCGCTCCTCGAGGCGCTGCCCCTCATCGACCTCATCGCTTCCGACCATTCCCCTGCGCCGCCCGACCTCAAAACCGCACCCGACTTTTTCGATGTCTGGGGCGGCATCGCCGGGGTGCAGGTGACGCTCTCGGTGCTGCTGGCTTTGGGTATCGTTCCCGAGCGCATTGCAGCGCTGACGGCTGCGCAGCCTGCCGCCCGCTTCGGTGTTGCGCGGAAAGGGCAGCTGAGGCCAGGCTACGAAGCCGACTTCACGTTGTTAAACCTGACAGGGGAGACCACGTTCGATGCGGACACCCTCTTGACGCGTTACCGGGACGGAGCCTACCTGAACCGCACGCTGCCGGGCCGCGTGCAAGCGACCTACCTGCGCGGTGAACCCATTCTCGAGACCACCCCAGAGAATGAGCGCGTTCTCAGCCCGCCGCGTGGTCGGCTGGTGTTGCCCGAAAGGACCCATTCTTGACGCTACCCCTGACCATGTTCGGGACCACCCGGACGCACCTCTCACGTACGCACGCCCTTATCGCCCCCGACGGGCATGTTCAGACCCGCCTGCCCGGCTGGGACGGCGCGACCGTCACCGTTCTCATCTCGGCGCAACTCGGGGCTCGCTTTACCCAGTACTACGCCCATATGCTGCCCGGTGCCACCGCAGCGCCGAGCGTCTACGAGCGCTTTATCTTCGTTCTGGAGGGCGCGGTGACCTTGACCCTGGGGGAACCGCGCACGCTTACCGCGTGGGATTATGCGTTCGTGCCTGCCGGAGCCGAAGCGACCCTACGGGCAGAGGGTGCGGCGACCCTCTGCGTGTTCGAGCGCCGCTACCTGCCCCTGCCGGATGTCGACGCGCCGAAGCCTGTCTTCGGCAACGAGCGTTCACATCCTGGCGAAGCGTTTCTGGGCGACGAGGGCGTCACGGTGCGAAAGCTTCTGCCGGACGAACCCCAGTACGACCTCATGTTCAGCACCATGACCTTCGCACCGGGGAGCAGCCTCCCCTTTGCCGAAACGCACGTCATGGAACATGGCCTCCTGATGCTGAGCGGGGGCGGTATCTATAAACTATCTGAACGCTGGTATCCCGTGACGGCGGGCGACGTGATCTACATGGCGCCCTACTGTCCGCAGTGGTTCGGGGCGCTCGGTCGGGGTGAGGCGAAGTACCTGCTTTATAAGGACAACGCGCGCGACCCCTTTGCTCTCGCGGAGGGCTGAGGATGGCCCCGCTGCCCCCGAAGGAGGTGACGCCCCGATGACCCTGGTCGACCTGCCCCCCGGACGTCTCGACGGTGAACTGGAGACCCTCGCGACCTTTTCCGATGCGCCCGCGCCCGCCGTGACCCGCGTGGTCTATAGCGAAAGCGACGCCCGGGCGCGTGATTACCTTAGGGCGCTTCTTACCGAAGCCGAACTTACGCTGCGCGAAGACGCCATCGGGAACCTCTACGCCCGCTGGGAAGGAACGGAGCCGCGCCTGAGCGCCGTAGCGACCGGCTCGCACATCGACGCGATCCCTTTTGCCGGGCGCTTCGACGGGACGGTTGGCGTTCTGGGCGGACTCGAGGCGCTGCGGCTCCTGAGGGCCTCCGGTTTTGTCCCGCGCCGCAGCCTCGAGCTGATCCTCTTCACCTCCGAGGAGCCGACACGCTTCGGCGTTGGCTGTTTTGGCTCACGGGCGATGGCGGGCGTCCTGACCCTGGACGATCTCGCTGAACTCAAGGATGCCGACGGGGTCGACGTGCTGAGTGCGGCAGCGGGCGCAGGCTATACCGGGGACCCGGCTGCGGTGCAGCTGCCGCCGGACGTCTACCACGCCTTCGTCGAGTTGCATATCGAGCAGGGGCCGCGGCTCGAGGCCCTCCGTAAACCGATTGGGGTGGTGAGCGCGGTGGCGGCTCCCGCGACGCTGCATATCACGTTCGAGGGCTCTGGTGGGCATGCCGGAGCCGTTCTGATGCGCGACCGCTACGACGCCCTGCAAGCTGGGGCCGAACTCGCCTCGGTGGTCGAGGCAGTGGCGTTGGGGACCGGTGCGCCGGATTCGGTCGCCACGGTCGGTATCTTCGACGTGCATCCGCGCGCGGTCAATTCGATTCCGAGCCGCGTCTTCATGAGCGTCGATGTGCGGGACATCGACCTGGAGCGGCGCGACGGTATGGTATCGCGTATTCGTCAGGCTGCAGTAGACGTCGCGGCGCAGCGTGGGATCGCCGCCGATGTCATCCTTCTGAACGCCGACCCGCCCGCGACGTGCGCCCCCGAGATCGTCGCGGCGGCGCAGGCGGCAGCTGCTGCCGAAGGTCTGGAAGCCGAAACGCTCGTCAGCCGGGCCTACCACGACACGCTCTTTATGGCTCGCCTGTGCCCGGTCGGGATGATCTTTATTCCTTCGGAAAAGGGGTACAGCCACCGCCCGGACGAGTACTCGAGCCCCGGCGAGATCCTTCAGGGTGTGCGCGTGCTGGCCCGCACCCTCGCGGCGCTTGCGAGCTAGGGACCGCTTCTGTCGCCGCCTTGTCAAGCGCCTGCCGCAGGGCGCACAATACATGGTTAACAGGAGGCTCGAGTGGCAACATCCATGACCCTACGGATCAACGGTAACGAGACGGACGTCCGTGGCGTATCCCCCACCACGCCCCTTCTCGACTTCCTGCGCGGCGCGGGCTGGGTCGGGACGAAGGAAGGCTGCGCCGAGGGCGACTGCGGTGCCTGTACGGTCGCGCTGCGGCAGGGGAAAGGCTACCGGGCCGTCAACAGTTGTCTCGTGCCCCTCGCGGCTGTCGCCGGGCAGGAGGTCGTCACCGCCGAGGGCCTGGCGCAACGTGGCGAGTTGCACCCGGTGCAGGCGGCGCTGGCGGCAGCGGGCGGTTCGCAGTGTGGGTTCTGCACTCCGGGCTTCGTGATGAGCCTGTTCGCTGCGCATACTACGGGTGAGCGCGGCGACGCGGTGCTCGAGGGCAATCTATGCCGCTGCACGGGTTACCGCCCCATTCGCGAAGCGTTGCGGAGTCTGCCCGAGGCCCCGGCGGAAGATGCCTTTAACGCACCGGCAGCACTTGAAGCGAGCCATTACAGCGCCGACGACGTGACTTTTTTCAACCCAACATCCCTGGCGGAGGCGCTCGAGCTGCTCGTCGCTCACCCGGAGGCGCGGATGATCGCCGGGGGTACCGACCTCGGTGTAGAGATAAACAAGTTCGGTCGCAGCTTTCCTGTTCTGCTGTCACTCGCGCAGGTCCCCGAACTGCAAACGCTGCAGGAAGCCACAGGTGTCCTCGAGCTGGGTGCGGCCTTACCTCTTACCGATCTCGAGGTGCGCCTCGGCAACCGCTTACCCCTCCTCACGACGATGCTACACGTCTTTGCGGCCCGGCAGATTCGCAACCGTGCGACAGTCGGCGGTAGCCTTGGGACGGCTTCGCCCATTGGCGACCTGGCCCCGGCGCTGTTGGCCTACGATGCGGCCCTGACGCTGGTCTCGCGTGGGGGCGAGCGCACGCTGCCCTTGCAGGACTTTTTTATTGGTTACCGAAAGACCGTGCTGGCACCGGGCGAACTCATTAAGTCGGTGAGGGTTCCGCTCCAGGTTGGGCGGCTAGCGGCAGCCTACAAGGTCGGCAAGCGTGGCGCGGACGATATCTCCACGGTGGCAGCGGCCTTTAGCCTCGGACTCGAGGCGGGCGTGGTGCGGGAGGCGCGGCTGGCCTACGGTGGCGTCGCCGCGACACCCGTTCGGGCCTACAGCGTCGAGGCGTTTCTCGAGGGCAAGCCCTGGACGGAGGGAACCGCACGCGAAGCGGCGGCACGCCTCCGTGACACCTTCACGCCTCTCAGCGACCTGCGCGGCAGCGCCGAGTACCGCAAGCGGCTCGTAGGGAACCTCTTCGAGAAGTTTTTCGTCGAACATGGCGGTGTAACGGGCGAGGTGGCAGCGTGAGTACGGGAAAAGGGCTACCCCACGAGAGCGCCGCTGCCCACGTTCAGGGCACAGCGCGCTACACCGACGACCAGCACCGCCTGACGGGCATGCTGAGTGCCTGGCCCGTGCTGGCCCCGCACGCGCACGCCCGCATCACGCGTCTTGACGTAGTGCCCGCGCTGTCGGTCCCCGGCGTGATGGACGTGCTGACGCACCACGACGTGCCGGGAGAGAACGACACCAGCGCCCACAAGGGCGATGAAACGCTCCTGCCGGTCGATACAGTGCTCTATCACGCACAGGCGGTGGTCTGGGTGCTCGCCCACTCCGAGGCGGCGGCGCGGGCCGGGGCTGCCCGGGTCGTGGTCGAATATGACGTCCTCGAGCCCACCCTGAGTATCCAAGATGCCATCGCCCGGGACAGCTTTCACGGTCCGGAGTATGTCTTGTCGCGGGGCGACGTCGAAGCGGCCCTGGGGCGTGCTGAGCACAGCCTCAGCGGTGAGCTGACCGTGGGCGGTCAGGATCACTTTTACCTCGAGACGCACGTATCCTGGGCCGTGCCCGAATCCGACGGCACCGTTCACATCACCTCCTCGACGCAGCACCCCAGCGAAACACAGGAGGTCGTCGCCAATGTGCTCGGGGTGCCGGCCAACCGCGTCACCGTGACCTGCCTGCGGATGGGGGGCGGCTTCGGGGGTAAAGAGTCGCAGGCCGCGCCCTTTGCGGCCATCGCGGCGCTCGGCGCGCGCAAAACCGGGCGTGCGGTGCGGGTACGGCTGCGGCGCGAGCACGATATGGCGCTCTCTGGCAAGCGACACCCCTACTGGGGCCGCTACGAAGTTGGCTTTACGTCTGAAGGGCTCCTGCAGGCGCTGCGGCTCGAGCTCTACAGCGACGGGGGCTACTCCTCGGACCTCTCCATCCCGGTCCTCAACCGCTCCCTCTTTCACGCCGACAACGCTTACTTCGTTCCGCATCTACACGCGACCGGGCGCGTCTGTAAGACGCACAAGACCTCTCAGACGGCCTTTCGCGGCTTTGGTGGGCCGCAGGGGATGATCTACGCTGAGGAGATCCTGAGCCGTGTGGGGCAGCATCTCGGGCTGTCGGGCGAAACGGTGCGAGCGCGCAACTTCTACCGGGGCAGCGGGGAGACCAACACCACGCACTACGGGCAGGAGATCGTCGATAACCGCATTCAGCGCGTCTGGGATGAAGTGCTTAGCCGCAGCGACTTCGCGCGCCGCAAGCTCGAGCTGGCCTCTTTTAATGCGTCCCGTCCACACACCAAACGCGGGCTCGCCGTTACGCCCGTCAAGTTCGGTATCTCCTTTACCAACACCCCCATGAATCAGGCCGGAGCGCTTGTACTCATCTATCTCGACGGGAGCATTCAGCTCAACCACGGTGGGACCGAGATGGGGCAGGGGCTCTACACCAAGATGCTCCAGGTCGCTTCACGTTCGCTGGGTGTGCCTGTCGAGCAGTTTCGCGCCATGCCTACAGCCACCGACAAGGTGCCCAACACCTCTCCCACAGCAGCGAGTAGCGGTGCGGACCTTAACGGTCAGGCGGTGCGTCACGCGTGCGAGACCCTCAAAGCGCGCCTTGCGCCCGTTGCAGCACGGCTGCTCGAGCTCAATGCGCCGGAAGAGTTGGTCTTCGAGGATGGCGACGTGTACTGCCGTTTTCAGCCGAGCAAGCGCGTCCTCTTTCTCGACGTGGTGCGTCAGGCGTATCTCTCGCAGGTGTCCCTTTTCGCTACCGGCTATTACCGCACGCCCAACCTGCACTTCGACGCGAAAACGGGCAAGGGCCGCCCTTTTCACTACTTCGCTTACGGAGCGGCTGTCGCCGAGGTCGAAGTCGACGGCTTTACGGGTGCGTTTCGCCTGCGCCGGGTGGACCTTGTCGAGGACGTCGGAGACTCCCTCAATCCGCTCATCGACCGGGGGCAGATCGAGGGTGGCTTCGTGCAGGGGATGGGCTGGCTGACGATGGAGGAGGCCCTCTGGAGCGACGACGGACGCTTCCTGACGAACGCGCCGAGCGTCTACAAGATTCCTACCATTGGTGACGTACCGGAAGCGTTTAATGTAACGCTACTGCCCCGTGCAGCGCAGGACGGTGTGATCTACGGCTCGAAGGCTGTCGGTGAGCCGCCCCTGATGCTCGCTCTCAGCGTCCGGGAGGCGATTCGGGAGGCGGTTGCTGCGTTTGCCCAGACGCCACCCGCTGCGGTCTATCTGGGTTCCCCAGCAACCCCCGAGGCGACGCTGCGGGCCATCGACGCGGTGCGGGAACCCGTTCGGGAACTCGTGTCGGGAGACTAGCGTTGGGGTGGCTCGAGGCCGCGAACCGCTGTCATGAGGCGCGTGTCCCTTTCGTCCTTGTCACCCTCGCCGAAGTCCGGGGCCACGCCCCGCGCGGCGCGGGTAGCAAGATGGTCGTTACCCTCACCGACGTGTGGGGCACTATCGGGGGCGGGAATCTCGAGGCGCAAACAGTCGGGCGTGCACGCGTGCTCCTCTCGAGTCGTACCCAAACGCCTGAACTCGTCGTGCACCAGCTCGGTCCGGAGGGTGGACCCCACGGGGTGCAGTGCTGTGGTGGCGTTGTGACGGTGCTGCTCGAGCCGCACCTGACCAAACGACCCACAGTGGCGATTTTTGGGGCCGGGCACGTGGGCTGGGCGCTCGTGCAGGTGCTTGGAACGCTGCCCCTCACCCTTCACCTTTGCGATTCACGCGAGCCGGAACTCGGGCGAACATTGCCCACGCCACTTCTGGCGACGGTCGAGCGGCATCACACGCCGGTGCCGGAGAGCATCCTGGAATTCTTGCCCGCCGGAACGCATCTCCTTATCCTGACGCACGACCACGCGGAGGATTTGGCGCTGCTCGAGCGCGCACTACGGCTCGACACTTTCCCCTTTATCGGTCTCATCGGGTCGGCGAGCAAATGGGCGCACTTTCGCCGTGAGCTGGGTCACGTCGGTGTTTCAAACGAAGCACTGGCGCGGGTTACGACGCCTATCGGGCTGCCGGGTGTGCCTGGCAAGAGTCCGCAGGCCGTAGCGATTGCAGTCGCGGCACAGCTGTTGACGCTGCTCGAGTTGCCCGACACACTTTTCTAGAGCCTACTCGAGTTCCTCGCACGCCCCCAAGGCGACCTGGATGGCATTTTCGACTGCGGTCGCTTTGCCCTCGAGCACTACATCCTCGCTCTCGGTGCGCTGAGCTACGACGCCGCAGACGCAGGCCGCGCGAAAGCCGTAGACGCTGCCCATCTTGAAGAGCGTTCCGGCTTCCATCTCGAAGTTGAGGATATTGAGCGCGCGGTAGGTCTCGAGCCTATCGCGCAGTTCCGGCAGGAGGCTGGCGTTTGCGCCGCCGCGCCGCCCCTGTCCCTCATAAAAGGTATCGACGCTGGCGGTCAAGCCCACGTGATAGACCATACCGAGTCGTTTGGCAGCGTTTGCGAGCGCCACCGTCAGAAAGGGATCGGCAACAGCGGGGTAGTCCCGTGGAGCGACGTCGCGGGCGGCCCCCTGGGTGCAGAGTGCTCCGCTACTTACCACCACGCCCCCTACCCCGACGTGCGGCTGGATACTGCCGCAGGTGCCGATGCGAACAATCGTCGTGATACCCACTTGCACGAGTTCATTGACGACGATCGAGAGGCTCGGCGCGCCCATGCCACTCGTGGCCGACAGGAGGACTTTGCCTCTCTCGCTCTCCCCAACGTAACTATGCAGTCCCCGGTGTGTCGAAAGCGTTCTTGCACCTATCAAATGACGTTCGGCAATTTCTCCAGCGCGCTGCGGATCGCCCGAAAGCAGCGCGATTTTTGGGGGTCTGGCTCCCAAGTCGGAAGGCCCAAAACCGATGTGATAGAGCGTGTCCATGCTCGATCCTACCGCGTCGACGCACGTCCGGCCGACGTGAAACGCGGCTATGCGAGCATGAAAACAAACAAAAATTTCACGAGCAGGAGTATTGTGAAATAAAACACATGCGTAGACCCTGACAACGGGGGTGCACCGTCGCGATCGTCAGGGGGTCGTGGGGTTGTAGGCCAGAACGATCTGTCCGTCGATGTACATACGCAGTTCGGCGTCGCCGTAGAGCGTCACAGTGTCCTGCAGGGCTTCATTCGCCGCCATATCGCGGTCGAGTTCGATGCGGTTGCCTGCATCGTCGGTGACCTGGACTTGCACGTTATACGGTCGTTCCTGCAAAAAGGTGTAATCGGCCGGGTCCAGCGTGATGGGCAGTTCGCGCCCCCCCGTCGCCGGGAGGGTAACAGGCTGACCGTCTAGGGTGGTGGCCTGACCGGGCTGCTGTGGCCCCGTTCCCTGAGCGCTATTCGGGTTCAGACTGTTTGGATTCTGGTTACCCTGAGCCTGTGTATTCGGTTGCACGAGGATCGATCCGTTTTGTGCTTGACCGGGCAGAGTCTGTCCCTGGGCCGCGTTCGGACGCTGCCCGCCCGGCTGGGTAAAGGGCAAGGCAGGGGGCAGCGCGGGCGCGCCCACGCGGTAGGAGCCCGCGTTACCGTTGGTCTCGAGGGTGACCGACGTGTTCCAGAGCGTATAGTCGCTCGGCACGACCCTGCTCACGCCTGCGGGTTTTGCCGGGTTATAGGGATTGGTCGTGACCTGTCCTACGCGCAAGCCTGCTTGCTGCAAACGCAGGGCCGCGCTCTGCAGGTCCAAGCCGATGATCGAAGGAACCGGCACGATCTGGCGGTTCCCCACGGTGTAGTAAAGGGTCACCTGAGCACTTACGGCGGTGCGCGTACGGGCGGCGGGGGTCTGTGCGTTGACGCCGGGTAAGCCTAGGCGTGTCGGAACCGCCTCGACGCGCCGGAAGCCAAGCCGTTGCAGGCGTTCCTGCGCGTCCTTTAGGGGGAGGCCGATGAGGCGGGGCAGCACGACGCGCCTGGGTTGCGGGCCCAAGCTGACCGTTAAGGCGACCTCGGTCGATTTGGCCGCACTGTCGCCTTTCGGACGCTGCTCGAGCACGGTGCCGACGGGCCGGGGTGCAAAGCGCAGGGTCACGTCGCTGACCTCGAGCTGCGCTGCATCAAGTGCTGCCGTGGCTTCGGCCTCGGTCAGCCCCACGACGCTCGGCACGGTGCTGGTCTCACGGGCACTGAGGCCGAGCGCGATCCCCCGACCCGCCCGAACGATGGCGTCGGCTGTAGGAATCTGGCTCGTCACAACGCCGGGTGGCGCACTCAGCGACGCGTCGGTATAAGTCGAAACCTCGAAACCGAGCCTGCGGAGCGTCCGGCTCGCCTCGTCGACGTTTTGCCCGACAACTGTGGGTACCCGGACCTCACCGACCTGCATGTAACGGCTGGTGAGAAGCAAGATGGCGGCGGCAAAAGCGATAAGCAGGAGGAGCGCTAGGACCGCGCGGAAGATACCGCTGCGGCGCGGCTGAGAACGTACCACGGCTCCAACTCTAGCATGGCACCATGAGACCGTGACGCGGTGGGACCATATTCTCGGAGGCCCGGCAAAAGGGAGGCGCGTGCCCTGCCTGACATGCCCTCCTTCCGCCCGGTTTAGAGTAGACGGATATGTCGGCCCTCCTGAGTCTCTTTCACCCTTCGTCTCCCGACTTGACCGCGTACCCGGAGCTTGCCGCGCTTCGCACCCTGGCGGGAGCAGGGATGACGCTGGCCCCACTACGTATCTTGCCTGAGGCTACCGAAGAGCAGTTTTATCGCCTCAACAACCTTCCGGCACAGCTGAGCGCCCTGTTCGCTGGGCTAGATCTGGTCGACCCGGACGAGGACGACCTAGAGGAACTCGCGCCCGAGGCGCAGCGCCTCATTCGCGCCCACTACCTGCTCGATGAGGTCGTCGACGGGTTTTATGCCGGGCTCGAGGGGTTGCCACAGAGTTTGCGCGTACGTCGCCTCAACACGGACGACACGGTATCGACAGGACGCCCAGTCCGGCGTGGGCGTCCGGCTCTGCTCGCGCTCAAGGAGCTCTGGGCCGAAGACTGGGCCTTCGAACCGCTTTGGGCACGTGTCGTGCACACGGGTAGCGTGGCCCTCTCTGCTCGCCCGCTGATCCTCGGCGCAGCGGGCTACGCGGACGCGGGTGACGCCGAGTCCGAGCACGCGTCCGCTATCCTCAGCAGGCCGGTCAGGCTGCTTCACGACCCGGATTTCGGGTTGACGGGCGTGCAGTTTGCCACGCGTTAGAACGTCGCTGGTAGTGCGTGCGACGCGCTCCGATTTATTCGGGAGGCTAAGGTTAGGACTATGATTGAGGCGTCATGCCCTGGCTAATTCCCCGCACGATCGACCCTACGGGCGACGCGTTTCTGACCCGCTTTATCGGTGAGCTGGCCGAACAGCTTGACGATCCGAGCCTCGACCGGAGCGTGATCGTTCGCGACGTGCTCGCGCAGGTCATGCACGCGCAACCCTTCGATGAACTCGCCGCGCGCGCGCCGCTCGCCGCTTTCGCGCTCGACCCACGTAACGCGCTCTTCGAAGCCGAGCGCTACGTTGCTACGGACGCGGCGCGGTTTGCCGCCGTCAAGCCGCTCCTCTGGCTCTGGAAAACGCTCGACCTCACGCCGCTCGGGCAATCCCTCGAGAGCGGCCTGAGAATCCGGCGCATGCTGGCCTCCCGCATCTTCGCCCGGGCGGGAAAAAACCTCAATATCTTCCAGAACGTCGAGGTGTCGGTCGGGTACAACATCGAGGCTGGTGACGACGTGAATATCCACCGCCACGTTTTTATCGACGACATCGGCGGCGTCGAACTGCACGATGGGGTCAATCTCTCGGATTACGCCAACATCTATAGCCACACTCACAGCGTGCTCGAGTCCCCCGACGTGACCCTCAAGCGAACCGTGATCGGCAAGGGTGTGCGGGTGGCCTATCACGCGACTGTACTCGCGGGCACCGTGCTGAGCGACGACAGCATGATGGGGGCGTTCGCCCTCGTGACTCGCGATTTCGAGCCACACGTCATCGGTCTGGGTATCCCCGCCAAGCCGCGCATCTGGAAAGAGCGGAGCGGCGACCCGCGCTTCGAGCACCTGAGTGTCGACACGCGCACCTACGTGCGCGCGCCTGACGTGCGGGCCAATCCGGACTTCGCGGGTACTTCGCCCGACACTTCACCCGCCCATTTGCCTGACAATACGGACGCACCCGCTAAGGCCCAGCGGGAGAAGGAGCCGACCTGAGGGCGACCGAGCGATCCGGATTTTGGTTCCGCTTCTAGTTTTTGAGGCTGCCGACGTGTACGTGTTCCATAGCCTGGGCAAGATGCTCGAGCGTCGTCGGGGCGTGGCGCTCGAGGAGCGCGACCTCGTTTTCGGGTACGCCAGCCTCGAGGAGCGTGCGGCGTAGAGAGGCGAGAAGTTGTCGCCTGTATTCGGGGTCGACAAGCGCCCGGTTAAATGCTTGGTTGAGTGCGCGGCTTCGCATCGTTGCCCCCGGTTAACCCGTGCGTCACAGCAGATAGTTCGTGACGCGGCAGGTGAGTTTCGGCACGATAGCACGCCGGGCACTTACCCGACATGAAAGATCTTAAATGCGGCCTGTGTCCCGGCGACGCCACCCAAAGATGTGTGCCTAGGGGGCAACGTCGTAGTGTTGGACACGCCCCGCACCGAGGTCGACGAGGGCAGTGGCCACCACGCGCTCACCTACCGAAAAACGAACTCGCCACGCTCGCCCGTCCGGCTCGGCGGTGCTCGTCCAGCCCAGTGCGTCTCGAAGCGCTTCGGCAATCTCGGGTTGACCGAACGCCAGAGCCACAGCGCCCGAGCGGTTCGCCTCCTGGTAGTCGGTATAGGAGAGCGCGTTACTCAGGTAGATCTTCTCGATAAACAGGTTGCTGAGTTTGAGCGGCCCCTTGAAGCGCGAACGGATCGACACGTCGAGCGTGTCGGGGCCGCGCTCCAAGCGTACGAACCAGCCCTCACGCCAGGAGTCGTACCAGAAATACTTGGTGATCTTGTCGGGGTCACCGACGAGCGCACGAACCTCCGGGCTGTTCCTGACAAAACGAAAGAGCGCCCGCTCGGCGTGCGCGTACTGCTCGCCGCTCAGCTGATAGTCGGCTTCCCAGGCGAGCACCTTCCCACGCTTCGGACTCACATCGGCCCAGCCGAGTTCTGCGCCGCCGGGGAAAAAGAACTGCACGCGCCAGATGCCGTACGCTGTGCGCGTGTCGTAGGCGTCGGCGCTCCAGCCCGGGTGGGACGTAAGCAGGGCCTCGAGCGCCGGGTGCCTGGCGGCGAGCGCGATAGCGTCGGCCTTCAGTCCACCTTGCGCCCACGCGGTGCCCCATCCGAGTATGCCGAGGCTCGAGACCATGAGATAGACCACCGCACGCACGACAGGCGTGCCCATCAGCCGAACCGCCGAGCCCGCATGACCTGGCCCAGGGTGGGCGTGTAGCCGAGAAACACCTCGGAGAGGGACGGGTTGCCGAGGCGTTTTGTGAGGATTTCTGCGAGCACGTCGCGGTAGTCGGTGGTGATGGCGAGGTCACCGTCGTCGAGGCGGTCCGGGGTGAGGCCGGGCCAGCGGGTGTGGACGCCACCGGCAACCCCGCCACCCATTACGAACATCACGTTGCCGTGCCCGTGATCGGTCCCGCGGCTCGCGTTTTCCGTCACGCGGCGACCAAACTCGCTCATGGTGACGACCGTAACGTTCCCGATGGTGTCCTGAAGATCGGCATAGAAGGCTGTCAGCGCTCCGCCGAAGTCGCGGATCATGCCGCCCAGCCAGCCATCCGCCGCACCCTGCTCCTCGTGCGTGTCCCAGCCGCCTGCATCGACACAGGCAACCTCGAGCCCTACCCCCGCCTTGATCAGCTGCGCCACCTGTTTGAGGTTCCAGCCGAACTCGGTTTCCGGATAGCTCGCGCCGTACGCGGGTTCGTACGTTTCCTGCGCGAGCTGCGAGAGGTCGTTCATGGTCTGCACGGTTTCATGTGCGCCCTGCGCCAGAAACGGATCTGCGTCGGCGAGGTAGAGGCTCGAGAGAGCTTGCTGCAGCGCCGTGAGCTGGTCATCGCGCCCCTGCAGGTGAAAGTCGGCGATGGATTGGAGCGAGAGCGCCGAGACCGGACCGCGCAGGGCGCTCTGCACCATCGTCCCCATTCCTACGGCGCGAAAGGGGGAGGGGTTCGTCCAGGGGGCGCTGGCGAGGTGCCGGGCCAGCCAGCCTGACGGGGTTGCCTTCTGCCCCGGTGTGCCGCGCTCCATATACTCCATCGCGTCGAAGTGCGATCTCGAGGGATCGGGCGAACCCGCCGCGTGCACCACGGCCAGGTGACCCTCGCCAAAAATGTCGTGGAGGCCCCCGAGGTGTGGATGTAAGCCGAAAAAGCCGTCGAGGTCGTGCAGGTCGCGCTCGGGCAGGGAGGTATTAGGACGCACGTCGTAGTACGCGCCGCCCTCGGCGTAGGGCACCACCAGGCTGAGACCATCGACCCCGCCCCTCTGAAAGACCACCACGAGCACGTCGCCGGGTGCACGTTCACCCTGCGCGAACACCATGAGGGGCGCGGAGCCGAAAAGCGAGCTGCCGAGCCAAGCGACGCCACCTGCCACAGCGCCCTTCAGTACGCTGCGCCGGGATGTGGGGTGAAAGATTCTCTTCACAGTCTGACTCCTAACTCCACTGAAAGCGGGCCGAGGCAAGAAGGAGGCCTGTCACTGCGGCGCTTTTGTCCCCCTGTACGTCAGGTGTCAGGGGCATGTCCGGGTCGGCGCTGCCGGATACAAAGGTGCAGAGAGCCCTGCGTTCGGCATGGCTCAGCGCCGTGCCGCGTAGCTTCGCGGAACAAGCCTCGAGCCACGCACCTACTGTCTTCGCGTCCAAGTCACCTATAGCGGGTAGCACAGCACCTAAGTCGAGGGTGACGCCCTCGAGCCAGTCCTCGCTGGCGTAGGGCAGCACCATGGCCACGTTCCAGCGGTTCAGGAGCCCGTTCGTCGAGATCCAGGCCGGGGCCGTGTTGGGATAGCCGTTCGGGGGAAACCAGTGAAAGGGCTTGTGCCCCATCGTCTCGAGTGCCCAGATAAAATGCCCGTGTCCTTCGGGCCTGACACTCAGACCGGGCAGCGCCCGCATCATGGCAACGAGCGCCTCTAGGGGGCGACGGTATTTGTTACCCCGCGCCGCCCAGAATGCTTCGGTACTGAATACATGCCTTACGGTCGCCTTCAGGTCCCCGTCGCTCTCTAGAAATACCCTTGCGGTCGAGGTGATAAAGTGCTCCGGCGGTTCGTCCTCTACAAACGTCCGGCCCAGCTTGAGGGCGATGAAGCGGGCTGTTGCAGGGTGGTGGGCCAGGAGATCGAGCACTTCCAACCCGTCCTCGATGCCTCGTCCAGCCGCGAGCCTGCGGCCCAATACGACTTTTTCTCCCTCGTCGTGCCAGTCCGGGCGAAAGTAGAAGCGTCCAGGGTAGCTGTCGTGGAGGGTCCAGCCGGTAAAAGCGCGTGCAACATCCTTGACGTCTGCTTCGGTGTAGCCGCCGTCGACCCCTAGCGTATGCAGTTCGAGCAACTCGCGCCCGTAGTTCTCGTTTGGATAATCCTTATGGCTGCTCGCGTTGCTGAGGTACTCGAGCATGGCAGGGCTCATGGCAGAGGCCCGCAGGAGGTCGCCGAAGCGCCCGAGGGCGTGAGCGCGCACCACCTCACGGTCATCGATGATCTTGTCGGGCATAAGGTCGGGAATGGGGATGTTGAAGTGATCGGTCCACAGTTCGACCATGCGCTCGAAGAGCTGCCTCTCGCTGTAGGCTGCGCGGTAGAGGCGTGCCCATAGGGCCCTGTCCATCAGCTTGCTGTAATCCGCGTCGCTCTGCGCCCGCAACTCGTGGATGTCTCCGCCAAGTGCCTTATTCTTGCTCAAAAACGCTTCGACCTGCGGATCGGGTAGGGAAGGGTAGTCGAGTTGTGTCTCGAGGTACGCCTCCCACCCAAGTTCTGCGAGTCGTCCATGGTCCTCCGGACGTGCTCCCCACGTCACGCGACTGAGAAAGTGCGTGTCGTCGGAAATCGCAGGGCGTTTGGATAGTCCAGCGGGTTCAGCCTGCGCTTCCGTCTGCGTTAGCGTCTGCAGTAGCGCGGGTGTCAAGCTAGCCAGTACACCCCGCTGCAAGAGCGTCCTGCGAGATAGCGTCACGTTGTAACCTCCTCGTCAGCCCGCAGCTGCGGTGCGCCATGTGAGTGACAAGCCAAGTATAGGGCTTTGGGTGAATCGCAAGATGGATCTGTACTTATAAAGCAGACAAAAAATTCACGAGCAGGTGTATTGTGAAATCATACACATGATGAGGGCACGACCTGCCCGTTATTTTGCACATCGGTGTTTTTATTTGGTAAAAAGACTAGAATGCACGGTATGAGGCGCTTTGCACTACTACGACCGACCGAACTCGCTCAACTCGCGGAGTTGAGCGAACGGCACGAGGAGCTGATGCTTCAGCTCGAGGCCAGGGGAGAGACCGATTACCTGCAAGATCCTCGTGAAGTGCAGATCGAGCTGCGTCAGCTGCGCCAGGAAACCCAGAAAGTGCTGGCGCAAATCATGAAACAGATCGAAAGCCTGTCTTGAACCTAGGAGTCCTTTGACGCTTCACGCAACGCTCATTCATAACAGCAACGCTGCTGGCAAGTTTCGTATCTCGACCGACCGGATTATCGAGCTCTTAGCCGAAAGTGGCATCGAGGCCGAGAGTCGCCCTACCGAGAGCCCGGACGACCTTGCCGAAGCGCTTCGCGACCCTGGTGACCTCGTTATCGCTGCTGGCGGTGACGGCACCATACGGGGTATCGCACTTGCCCTCGCGGCGCAGCCCGGTCCACGCGTGCCGCTGGCCCTGGCGCCACTTGGAACGGCCAACAATATCGCGCGCACGCTGGGTCTCACGGAACGCACGGAACAGCTCCTACTTGGACTATCCAACCCGCTCCGCCGCCCTTTCGATCTCGGAACGATTCATGCGCCGTGGGGAGAATCGCGCTTTCTCGAGGCGTTCGGGTTCGGCCTATTCGCGTCTGGTATGTCGGCCTACGATCCGGACGAGGGCAAGAGCTTACTTCGGGCCGCTCGAGCGGCCTTTCAGACCTTGCGCGGGTACGAGCCCAAGGACTGGCAGCTCTCTATAGACGGTGAAGACATCTCCGGGCGCTACCTCATGGTCGAGGTAATGAACACCTCTGCGATGGGCTTGCGACTGCGCCTCGCACCCGGTGCAGACCCCGGGGACGGTCTGTTTGACATCGTGCTGGTGCGGGAAGATGCCAGTGTGGGCATGGGCACCTATCTTACGCATCTGGCGTCGGGCGAGCTCGAGACTCTGGATAACATCAGTATCAGGCGCGGTAAAAAGGTCACACTCGCCTGGGACGGTTCGCCTGTACATTTCGACGAAGAGGTGCGCGGGGGTGAGGGTGACGGGGGCGGTGAGATCAGAATCGAGATGCAGGCGGCGGCCCTCGAGCTCTACCTGCCGAAAGATTATGTCGGATGAAGATCGACCTGCACTGTCACTCTGAAGCGTCTTTTGACTGCGTCGTCCCTCTAAGAGACCTTCTGACCCGCGCCCACGCACGGGGGATCGGGGTCCAGGCGGTGACCGACCACAACGAAATCTGGGGCGCACAGAAGCTTCAGGAGCTGGCCGAGAAAGCGCGCCAGACCGACCCGTTGACCCCGCAGATCATCGTGGGCGAGGAGGTCAGCACGCTTGAGGGTGAGATCATCGGCCTGTTTCTAAATGAGCGCATTCCCAAAGGCTTGACCCCCGAGGAAACCGTAACGCGAATCAAGGATCAGGGCGGCATCGTCCTTTTACCCCACGGATTCGACCCCCTCAAAAAGAAGCGCCTCAAGCCCGAAGCGCGGGAACGTATCGCGGACCATATCGATATCGTCGAGACTTTTAACGCACGTATCTCGAGGCCACGCTGGAACCGGGCGGGGGAGAGCTGGGCGGACGCTCGAGGCGTGCCCAAGAGCGGTGGCTCGGACGCGCATATTCTGGCCGATATCGGAGACGCCTGGACCGAGGTTGCAGATGGTGTCCTTAGCACCCCTGAATCACTTCTAAGCGCACTGGAAAAGGGCCGGGTCCGGGGCAGCTGGACGCACCCCCTTCTCGCCTTTGGTCAGAAGGTACTGGATTCGGGGTTTGAGATTACCCGGCGGTATGTGAGACGACGCTTCTAGTCGATCCGGTGTGATCGCAGCAAGCATCAAA
>JBMDWS010000435.1:0-3426 GCA_048594695.1 Truepera sp.
ACCTAGAGATGAGCCTCGATCAGATGTTCGCGCTGCGCCCTTTTCTGGGGATGGCGGAGTACAAGACGCATCTGAAGGGGCTCTACCTGACGGGCGCGAGCACGCATCCGGGAGGTGGGATCATGGGCGCGTCCGGGCGCAACGCGGCGCGGGTGGTCCTCAAGGACCTGGACAAGAAGCGGGTTTAGCGTGGCGGACGATGGGGTTCACTATGAGGTCAAGGCGCAGCTACCGAGCATTGAAGATTACATCCGCATTCGCCTCGAAGCTGGACTCAGCCGCAAAACTGTAGAGGCCGCGACCATAGGCGTGAAGAATTCGCGCTTTGCCGTCGTGGTCTTTTTCGGTGCTGAGCCTGTCGGCATCGGTCGCGTGATCGGCGACGGGGGCTGCTCCTTCGAGATCGTGGACATCGCCGTGCTGCCGGAGCATCAGGGTAAGGGTGTCGGTCGGCGCATCATGACGGCGCTCATGGATTACATTCACGAACATGCGCCCAGCAGCGCCTACGTGAGCTTGATGGCGGACCACGGCACGCCCGCATTTTACGAACGTTTCGGCTTTACCCGCGCCGAACTGCCCCGGTCGGCGGGCATGTACCTGCGCGTCCCGTGACTTACCTTCAGTTTCATCTCGTTTTTACGCTGCCGCCGCTGCTGCTCCTTTCTGTATTGACCTGGCGTGCCTGGTCAGCGGGGCGGGTGCCGCGTGCGGGGCTCGTCGCACTCGGTCTGCACGTCCTTTTGGCTCTCGTCTACACGACGCCCTGGGACAACTATCTGGTGGCGCGGGGTGTGTGGGGCTACGGCGCGGGCCGCGTCCTCTTCACGCTCGGCTGGGTGCCTTTTGAGGAATACCTGTTTTTTATCATCCAGACGCTGATCACGGGCTTCTGGGTCTTGCTGCTTCAGCGGCGAAGGTCGATGTATGAGCTTGCTACAGCCCCCGGAAATGGCGTGCGCCTACGGGTCGTCGGGGTGCTCCTGTGGTTGGGGTTGGCCGCCTCGGGTGTGCTGGCGCTTGGCACGGAGCGGGGCACCTATTACGGCCTCATCACTGCCTGGGCGGCCCCGGTGCTGGCGCTGCAGTGGGGCATCGGGGGCGACGTGCTGGTTTCACGCTGGCGGCTTCTGCTGCCGGGCTTTGCTCTGCCGACCCTCTACCGGTGGCTGGCCGATCGGCTGGCACTCTCGGCAGGCATCTGGTGGATTTCGCCGCAGCTCTCGACCGGGGTGCATGTCTTAGGGCTGCCGCTCGAGGAGGCCCTCTTTTTCCTGTTGACCAACCTGCTTGTAGTATTCGGAATGCTCCTGGCCGCCGAGAGCGCCGTGCTGACGCGGCTTTTAGCCTTACGGCGCGTGAGCTGGTGGCGTGCCGTGCTGGCCCTATGGGCCGTGTCGATGGTGCCGACGCCGCTTTTTCCTGAGCGTTTCGCGCTTTTTGCCTACCTCAGCACGGGGCTGCTGGCCTTGGGCGTCTTCGGTTATGCCTACGCCCGTTACGGTGCGAGAGCATGGCTTCTTTTCGCTGTGGCCTTCGGTTTCGGCCTGGGTGTCGAGTGGCTCGGCTATACGACGGGTGTACCCTTCGGGGCGTATCACTACACCGCGCCGGGGCCAACCCTTCTGGGCGTGCCGCTGCTGGTACCGCTCGGCTGGTTCGCCTTTTCACTGATCGCGCTCGCCCTCGCGCCGCCCGGGCGCAAACTCTGGCTGGCGCCGCTGGCGCTGGTCGCCTGGGATGTGGGTCTCGACCCGCTCATGGTCTCGCAGGGGTTCTGGGTTTTTGATAGCGGCTCGTACTACGGTGTGCCCGTTAGCAACTTTATTGGCTGGGGGGTGTCGGGATTTGTCCTGGTTCTGCTTCTGCTCCGGCTCGAGCCGCGTCTTTCGCGCGCTGAAGTCCCGGAGCCCGAGATGCAGATCGTGTATTGGGTCCAGACGTTTCTCTTTAGCGTGGGTCTCCTGAGTTTCGGCCTGCCCTGGGCCGCGCTGGCGACGGGCGTGGCGATGGGCGTCGTGGGGGGGCTCGCCAGAGCCCTACCTGTTCCCGCACGTCAGCTCGGATGAGCGCGTACCTCGCCGGACTCCGGCAGCGTTTGGCTTGTCTCCTGACAGCGCTTATCGCCTGGACGCTGCCCCTCATCATTCGCCTGTCTCTGCGGCGCGGGTTGCAGGGGATTTACGCGCGGGGCGCGTGGGATGAGCTGCCGGAGCGCGGCGTGCTCTTCGCTGCCAACCACCACGCCTGGTGGGACCCGTACCTGGCATGGCTGCTGGGGAGGCGGCTCGAGCGCCCCCTCAGCGGCCTGATGCTGACTGAAACCGTTGAGCGCTTCCCCTTTTTCCGGGCGCACGGAGCCATTCCCAAAACGGCGGTGCGGGAGGCTTTGCGGCGTCTTGGGCGCGGCGAGCTTCTCCTCATTTTTCCCGAGGGCGGGATTCGTGCGGGTGGGCGAGTTACGCATACCGAGCCGGGGCTAGCCTTTATCGCCCGTCACGTGGGGCTGCCGGTCTACCCGGTGGCCTTTCGCGTGGTGCTGCGCGGCTCGCAGTATCCGGAAGCGTATCTGCTACTCGGGGAGCCGGTTGCTCCCAGCGAGGTGGCAGATGCCCTCAACGCCTTGCTGGAGGGGCTCGAGGCTGAAATGGCCGAGGCCGACCCGGAACTGCCGCTTCCCGGTTACACGCCCTGGCAAGGCGGCACCCGTAGTCTGCACGAACGGGTGGCCTGGGTCGGTAAACTGCTGGGGAGAGGGCAAGACGGGAGGCGATCATAAAGGTGAACGTAGCGTGAACTTCTTCTGGTGGCTGGCGACCCTGTTCGTCGGGGTGCAGCTTCTTGTTCTGGCGCTCAACGTCCTGACCTTTCCCGTCCTGAAACCTGCTCCCGCGCCGCCACGCCCCCGGCGCGTGTCGCTGCTGCTTCCGGCCCGCAACGAAGCCGAAACCTTGCCCGAAACCCTGCCGCTGCTGCTGGCGCAGGGCGCCGACGAGGTGATCGTCCTGGACGACGATTCGACGGACGCTACGGCTGAGGTCTTGGCGAGTTTTCGCGGCCTCCGGGTCGTGCGTGGCAAGCCTCTCCCGCCGGGTTGGGTCGGCAAGAACTGGGCCTGCCATCAGCTGAGCGAACGGGCGCGGGGGGACATCCTCATCTTTACCGACGCGGACGTGTACTGGGAACCGGGCGCCCTCGAGTCGCTTCTGGCCTTTGTCGAGACAAACGACGCCGTTTACGCCAGCGTCTGGCCGCGTCAGCTGACCGGCACGCTCTTCGAGCGCCTCACGGTCCCGGTGATCGACATGATCTTGCTGGGACTCCTGCCCTACCCGCTCGTCCGTCGCACGTCGGACGCGGCGTTTTCGGCGGGCAACGGTCAGTGCATGCTGTGGACGCGCAGCGCCTACGCGCAGGTGGGTGGGC
>JBMDWS010000436.1:0-2130 GCA_048594695.1 Truepera sp.
GCCTGGGCCGAGCGCATCCTGAAAGATGAGATTATCGTTCAGGAAACCGTGTTATTGGAGTAAAGATGTGTTTGGGGTGAGAAATTTGGCAGGTACATTCTCACCTTCTCATTAAGTCTCTCACGCAGGGCGGTCTCATAATCGCCCTATGGACCGCAAACCTCTTGTACTGATTATCGAGGACGAGAAAGAGATTGCCAAGTTTATCGACCTCGAACTGCAGGCCGAATCCTACGAAACGGTCGTCACCTACGACGGTGTGACCGGTCTCTCCAAATTCCGCGAACTCAACCCCGATCTCGTCGTGCTCGACCTGATGCTGCCCGTTCTGGACGGCCTCGAGGTGGCCCGGCGCATTCGCAAGACTTCGAACACCCCGATCATCATCCTGACGGCCAAGGACTCGGTCGACGACAAGGTGCAGGGGCTCGATTCCGGCGCAGACGATTACCTCGTCAAACCGTTCTCGATCGAGGAGCTACTGGCCCGCGTCCGTGCACACCTGCGCCGCGTCAACCCGGCTGTGACCGGGGAGGTCCGTGTTGCGGACCTCGTCATGAACTTAGACGGGCGCGAGGTCTTTCGCGATGGTCGCCGCATCGAGCTTTCAGCCAAGGAGTTCGAACTGCTGGAGCTGTTCGCCCGCTCGCCTGGCAAGGTCTTTAACCGCTTCGAGATCGAAGAGAAGGTCTGGCCCGAATACACGGGTGGCTCGAACGTCGTCGACGTGTACGTCGGCTACCTGCGCCGCAAATTGGAGGGTGAGGGCGAGCGTCGCCTGATCCACACGGTGCGCGGCGTTGGCTACGTGTTGCGCGAGGAGTAGCCGGGCTGGAGCGTGTCACAGCCAGATCACGTCACAGCCGGATCACACCTGGGCGTCACGCCTCTCACGCTTGGTGGCGTTACCTTGAACGGATATGGCGTTATTTTCCGTACGTTTTAGCCCTTGTGACCCGTCTTGGAGGGCCTGTTCGGGCGTGAGATCAGGAAGGGCGCGATGGCGAGCCTGAGCCAACAACCCGAGAGCAAGGGGCGCTACGCGGAAGCGCCTGCGGCCCCCGAAGGCAAAGCGCGGCGCTGGGGGCTGTCGGGCGGTTTCTCTCTGCAGCTCCGCCTCACGGTCTTTTTTGCGAGCTTTCTGGTCTTGGTGCTGATCCTGGTCGGCGTGCTCGTCTACGGCCTGACGCGGCGCTCGCTTGTTGAAAGCGTCGAGGGCCGCGCCGATCAGACCTTTCGCGATACCCTCGAGAATATTGCACCGTCGCCCGTGACGATGAGTCCCACGGGCCGAAACGCCTGGATTCAGAGCCTGCCGAGCGACGCGCTGTTTTTCTACAACATCTATTTCCGCCTGCCAAGCGGGGCAGTAGACTCCCCGGCGGTCGCGCTCTACGCTGCCTTCGAGCGCGTCCCGCAGCAGCCGACCGTGGCGATAGCCGACGGTGAAGGCCTTGCCGAACTCATCGGTAAGGCAAACTTTGCCACGCTTCGGGCGCGGGGGCGGCTAGACACCAACGTGACGGGACCCGACGGCAGTGTCTGGGTGGTGCGGGCGCGTCAGGAAGTGTTTTACATCTCGAGCGACTCTGTTCAGGGCGAGGCAGACGTGCCTGCCCTCGTCGCAGTCGCGTTGCCCGTAAACATGAACTCGATGACGCAGCTGCGTACGAACCTGATTCAGACGATCCTGGTGGCGCTGCTTG
The DNA here is from genome assembly GCA_048594695.1 of Truepera sp. Taxonomy (GTDB): domain Bacteria; phylum Deinococcota; class Deinococci; order Deinococcales; family Trueperaceae; genus Truepera. The sequence goes on from JBMDWS010000436.1 coordinate 1,707, forward strand.
TCTTTCCATTAGGCGTGTGGTTTCTGGCCAAGCGGGCGCTGACCCCACTCAACCGTATGACGAAGGCGGCCTCGCGCGTTTCCTCTCAGGACCTGTCGCAGCGCGTGCCTGTGTCGAATACCCACGATGAGGTCGGCGAACTCTCGCTGACGCTTAACCGCATGCTCGACCGACTGCAGGAGACGTTCGAGACGCAGCGGCGTTTTACCGCCGACGCGTCGCACGAACTCCGCACGCCGGTTACCGCGATTTCCGGACACGCGAATTACCTGCTGCGCCGCACCAACCCGACACCTGAGCAGATCGAACCCCTCACCATCATCCGAAGCGAGGCGCAGCGCATGAGCAAGCTCGTGAGCGACCTCTTGGAGCTGGCCCGGGCGGACGCGGGCCTCACGGTCCGGCGCGAGCCCATGAACCTCGT
>JBMDWS010000437.1:0-1733 GCA_048594695.1 Truepera sp.
CCTCGGGGAGCGGGTGCTGCACAACGACATCGCCCGCAGCGACAGCGCCTTTCTCGGGTTCGCGCTCCTCACGGCCCCCATCTACACCGGCTCGTTCATCACACCCGACGGCCTCACCTCGATCCGCCGCGCCTACACCCCCTCAGAACTCCGCGAGCGCGTGCCGCAAGGCTGGCAGGTCAGCCGCCCGCTGCGCTACCGCCTGGTGGTTTCGCGGGGGTTGTTGATATGAAGGCCCGAACAGAAGTGCTCATCGTAGGAGGCGGCGCGGTGGGACTCTTTCTAGCCTGCCGTCTGGCACAGCTTGGGATAGGGGTACGGGTGCTCGAGCGTCGTACTGCGCCTGCCTCTGGGACCACCCACTCGAGAGCCATCGGCATTCACCCACCCGCGCTCGAGCGCCTCACCGAGCTGGGTCTTGGGGAGGCGTTTTTACACGAGGGCGTCAAGATTGCGCGGGGCCACGCGTTTGCCGGAACAACGCCTCTGGGGACGCTCGAGTTCGCTTCCTGCCCACCCCCCTACCCTTTTATCCTGACGCTGCCGCAGCCCCGTACCGAGGCGCTGTTGGCCCACAGACTGGAGGAAATCGCACCCGGAGCCCTGCACCGTGGGGGCGAAGTCAACGATGTTCAGGTGCAGGGAGACGCCGTTACCGTGCAGCTCACCCGCGGTGAGCGCCACCATGCCCGCTTTCTGATCGCGGCGGACGGTAAGGAGAGCTTCGTGCGCCGAGCGCTGGGTATCCGGTTTCGTGGCGGCTCCTACCCGGACACCTACCTGATGGGCGACTTTGCCGACACGACCGACCTCGGCCTCGACGCGGCGCTCTACTTTACGCGGGCCGGACTGGTCGAATCTTTCCCACTGCCCGGCGGTTTACGGCGCTGGGTGCTCAAAACACCCGAGTACGTGCGCGACCCCCATCCGGAGATGCTGACCCAAGCCGTCGGGGCACGCCTCGGCGTGACGCTCGAGGCAGAGAGCAACACCATGCTCTCTGCGTTCGGTGTGCAGCGCTTTCTAGCCGAGCGTTTCGTGGCGGGACGGGTGGCGCTCGTCGGGGACGCAGCACACGTGCTCAGCCCTATCGGGGGTCAGGGGATGAACCTGGGCTGGCTGGGGGCGTGGCGATTGGCTGAGGCGCTGCGTTCGGGGGGCGATCCGAGCGCTTACGCGTCGCACCGGGCCAAAGCTCGGCAGGCGATTGGGCGCGCCGAGTTCAACACTTTTATGGGCCGCGCCACCCCGCTCGCACCCCTACGCGACACGCTGGCCTGGGGCATCTTGCATACCCCGTTAAACCGTGCCTTCGCCCGCGTCTTCACCATGCGGGGGCTCTAGCCACTCGACGAGCTGGATGATGATGCCGTTCGGGTCCTCCACCTGAAAGTAACGCTCGCCCCAGGGTTCGGTTTCGATGGAAGTGACGATGGGCACCCCTTCCGCCACGAGCCGTTCGTACTCCGCGTCGACGCCCTCGACCACGAACACGACGAGCAGCCCCTCCCCGGCACTCCCGGCCCGGTCCTGCGGTTTGAAGGTCTCGAGGCCCGTCTTCAGGTAGACGAGGTTAAAGCCCGTGTCTTCGTGCGTCAGCGAGACCATCTTGTCTTCATAGGCCATGCTCTCGGCAAAGCCAAAATGGCGCACCAGAAACGCGGCGGAGGCGAGAGCATCGGGAACGTTGAGGGAAAGTGCGGACGCAGTGACTTTCATGGGTGACCTCCAGA
>JBMDWS010000438.1:0-2193 GCA_048594695.1 Truepera sp.
CCTTGACCTCGCGGAGCCAGCCGCGCCTGCCCCACGCAGAACGCAAGGGCGGCACCAGGAGTGGGTCGGCATCTTCACGCAAGATCGCCGTCAGCGCCTCTTTTTGGGGGTAAACGAGCGTGTCCAAGTCTCCTTTGCCCAGCCAGCGCCAGCCCTCGGGCAGCGGGCCGTCCAATTGAGCCTCGAGAACAAAGAGAGACGTGCGGTCCTCTTCCTTTTCGGGTTTGGCGGGCCAGCGCCCGGCCTGACGCAGCACAACGGCGTCTAGCGGCGCGAGATCGCGCAGTGCCGCGAGGATTTTGGGAGTCTCGAGGGCATCGTCACTCGTGTGACGCGGCAGGGTCAGCTCATCGCTCTGAAGGGCAGCCAAAAGTTCGGGCTTGCTCGGGTGGAGCAACACGAAGTCGTGATGGTAGCGCGTCATGCCCCCAACTGTACGCGCCATGGAACAACAGGTGCTCTCTTTCGGCCCGGAAACGACCCGAGGCGTCAACCCGTGAGCGCCCGCAACCCCCAAAACACCACCATCCCCACCAACAGGCCGAACCAGAGCGAGCGCACCCGCCAGAGGGCCAGTGCCGCGACCGCCGCAGCGACGAGCCGGATAGGTGTTTCTTCGCCACGGGGCAGTTCTGGCACCACCAGCGCGGCGAAAACCGCCACCGGCACGAATTCCAGAAAGCGCGACCAAAAGGGGGGCAGCTCGAGCCGGGGCAGTGACACACCCAGGAGGCGAGGCAAGTAAGTCACGAGCGCCATGAGAAGAATCGTCAGAGTGTTCATGCGTCCTGTCCTCGTTGTCCTGGTGTCTCCGGACGCGTCAAGCACGCGCCCAGAAGCGGCCCCAGCACCCCCGCGAGTAGCACGGCAAGCCCCGAATTAAGTACCAGTCCCGCCGTGAGCGCGAGCAAGCCGGAGAAAATGGCGACGATCAGGGTCGGCTGCGTCCGAAGGAGCGGAATGAGGAGCGCCAGAAACGCCAGAGGAAAGATGAAATCGACACCGAGCGCCGCCGGGTCCGGCACGGCGCTACTGAGGAGCGCCCCGGCGAATGTGCTCAGGTTCCAGCTGAAGAAGATGCTCGAGCCCGCTCCCAGAAAAAACGGCACACTCCGCGCCGGGTTTGCAACCGTCAGGCCATAGGCCTCGTCCGTCAGGAGATGCGCTGCAAGCAAACGCACAGGGCCGGACAGCGGGATGATCCGTCCGAGCGAGAGTCCATAGAGCAGGTGCCGCGCGTTGATAAGAAACGTCGTGGCCACGATCGTCAGGGGCGCAGCGCCCGAGGCGAAAAGGCCCGCTGCGCTAAACTGCGCCCCACCGGAGAGCACGATGACGCTCATGAGCTGCGTCTCGAACAGACTCAGCCCCGCTGCCCGGGCCGAAACCGCGTAGGCCGCAGCGAAGGGGATCATGCCGAGCCAAAGCGGCATCATCCGGGTAAAGCCGCGCCAGAAGTCGCTCATGCGCTCCATCCTACGCCTCCAAGGGCAAACGTCCGGGGCGTAATGAAAAGCTCCCGCGCAGGTGACGTCGTGCATGTTGAGGTGAGAGACGCTGCGCGCCCGCGCGTGTGACTACTCGGCGCTTGGAAAACGCCCTACCATGCCCGGTCGACTAGCAAAGGATAGGGGTTTTCCGCCTCCCAGTCGCAGGTTTCGTATGAGCCCCCATAAATGCCCAAGTGCAGGTGGGGTGGCGTACTTTCAGCGTTGCCCGTGTTGCCAACGTAGCCGAGTAGCGTGTCCGTCGTGACGTACTGCCCTTCCCGCAAATTTTCAGAAAAGCTCGAGAGGTGCGCGTAGTAGTAGCGCACGCCTGCCCCACCGACGACGGTGAGCACGTTACCGCCGTACGGGTTCGTACCGATCCGGTAGACGTAACCGGGCGTCGCGGCGTAAACAGGCGAGCCTTCGGGGGCAAAGATGTCGACGCCTTCGTGAGAACGCCCCTCGCTGCGGGCCGCGCCCCAGGTGTCGGAAATCTGGCTCAGGGCTACCCCTTCGACGGGGACCAGAACCTCCGCGTCGCGCTCGAGGGGCGCAGCCGCAAAAAACTGCGGCAGGAGTTCGTTGTAGGCCCGCCGCAGGGCGTACTCCTCATCCCAAACCTGCCCCACTCTGGGGTTGTCGTCGGGCTCGTCCTCCTCGGCCGACACCGTGCAGGCCGTTTGCAGGATCGTCGCCGCGTCGC